>JAETUM010000009.1 GCA_021768625.1 Candidatus Stoquefichus sp.
ATGCATGAAGAGTTTATAAGAAGTGAAGACTTTATAAGAGCATGTGAGATAGAGAGAGAAAGGTCACTCATAGAAGCAAAGCTGCAAAGGGCTAAAGACAATGGAATAAGTCAAGGGAAAATAGAAGGAAAGCATGAAGAAAAGGTAGCAAATGCGAAAGCTGTTTTACAAGTATTATTTGATAAAGAAGATATAAGTTGGATTGAAGAATGTTGTGATGAGAAATTAGATAGAGTCTTTCAATTAATAGGAAAGAATCTTAAATATGAGGAATTTAAAAAAATTATACAAGGATAGATAATACAGAATTAAAGAGTAAGAAGTTTAAATAGGAATATTTTGGAAATATCTTTATCTTTATAGATAAGGATATTTTTTAATATAACAGATTATGGAAAATATTATAGAAATGATTGTCAATTAAGGATATTCAATGTATAATTTGTTAGACAAATATATAATTTTGTTTATTGAATAGAATAAAAATTTATTTATAATATATAAATAAGGAGTGAGTGATATGAGTGATGTAATGTTAGATATTGTTCTTTCATATGACTCTTTTTATTAATATGTTAAAGAATATTTTATTTATATTAGAATTGGGAATGAGAGTTATTTGTGCTTTTGTTTTAGGTCTGGTTATTGGATTAAAATTAGATGCATATTTTAAAAGTCAACCAATATTATTATTAATATGTTTGTTGTTTTCATTTGTTTATGTTATGAAACTATTATTAGGAGTTGGGAAAAATGAATGAGAAGGATGTATTAAAAAAATCATTATATTTATTTATAATTGGGTGTTTCTTATTTATAATTATTGGTATACTCTTAAGAGATATATCTTATTTATTGGGATTTATCTTGGGATATGTTATTAATGTGATTTCATTTATATTAATCATTAAGATGTCTGATGAAATCTTGAAATCTTCATCGTCAACAATATTTGTTGCTATGGGATTTGTATTAAAGTTAGCATTATATGCATTAGGCTTTTACATTTCTGTTAAGACACAATCAATTCATATTTTAGGAGTATTTTTAGGGTATTTAATAACAAAACTAACAATTTATGTAGAAGGATTTGTTCATAAAGGAGGTGAGGTTGATGGTTAGTGCGACAATACTATCTACAATACATATAGAGTTACAAGTAGAATTGGTCTTTTCTCTAATCATTATAACAGCATTAAGTTTATTCTTTATATATGCTGGAAAGAAAGTTATGGTAGCAGATCCACTTCAAAAACCAAAAGGTATTGTGTTAGTATGTGAAACAGGTATAGAGATGGTTTATAACTATATGAAGTCGATAATGCCATCACAATTTGAGAAGAATTATTATCCTTATTTTGCGATGATGTTTGTTTATTTAATTGTAGCAAATTTGAGTGGGTTAATTGGATTCGATGCACCTACATCAAATTACTCGATTACACTAGCAATTACGTTGATTACTTTTGTATTGATTCAATACAATGCATTTAAGAAAAAAGGAGGATTTACTTATATTAAAGAACTTGTTTGGCCACCTACAAATATCTTAAGTGCAGTATCTCCACTTATCTCATTATCTATGCGTTTATTTGGTAATATTTTAAGTGGAACAATTTTAATGGGTCTAGTATATCAATTTACAGGTTGGTTATCTGGAATGATCATTCCATTTAATTTCTTAGGACCAATTTTAGCTCCTGTATTACATGCATATTTTGATGTGTTTGCAGGATGTATTCAAACTTTAGTATTTGTGACTTTATCTAGTATTTTAATTGCAATAGAAGCAGAATAACTAGTAAAGATAAAAAAGTAAAAATTCGGAGGTATAAAAAAATGACAGATTATGGATTAATTGCAATTGCAGCAGGTATTGCTGTTTGTGCAGGTTTAGGTACAGGTATTGGTGAAGGTATTGCAGCAAGTAAAGCTGTAGAAGCTGTAGGAAGAAACCCAGAAGCTGAAGGGAAAATTCGTACTATGATGATCTTAGGTATCGCATTATCTGAAACAGTAGCTATCTATGGTTTATTAATCTCTTTCTTATTAATGTTCGTTTTCCCAAGTTTCATTGGATAAAAGTGGAGAAAAACGCATAAAAGAAGGAGGAATAAGAAATGAATATAGATATTGCTGGTAAATTATTCCCCAATATAACAACATTGATTGTTCAGTTATTAGCCACAGGGGTTATGTTATTGATTTTCAAAAAGTTTCTTTGGACTCCTATGCAAGCTTATTTTGCAAAGAGAGCAGATTTCATTGAAGCACAAATGAATGAAGCAAGAGAAATGAATGAGAAAGCAAAAACATATATGGTAGAAAGTGAAAAACAAGCACGTGATTCAGCAAAAGAATATCGTGATATTGTTGAAAAAGCGAAAACTGATGCTTTAAAAGTGCGTGATGATATTGTTGGAGAAGCAAAAAAAGAAGCAACTGCCAAAATAGAACAAGCACAAAAAGAAATTGAAGCTGAGAAAGCTCAAGCTAAAGATGAAATGAAAGAAGAAATGATTGATATTGCAATGGAAGTTGCTACAAAGATCATGAACAAAGATATGAATACACAAACAAATCAAGATTTAGTTGAAGAATTTATTGATAAGGTTGTGAAATAATGGATACAATTGCAAGTCGTTATGCTGAATCTTTATTTGATTTAGCTAAAGAGGAAAATGATATTCAAACATATCAAAAAGATATCATGAAAGTACAAGATGTCTTTGAAGATGATGTCTTTGTTCAATTCTTTAGTCATGTTGCTGTGCAAGATGAAGAAAAAATCAATATTCTTAAAAAAAGTTTTCAAAATCAAATTTCTGAATATGTTTTAAACTTTTTAATGTTATTAGTTAAAAAAAGAAGAATGAGATATATTCAACAAATTTGTCAACATTTTCAATCATTATGTAATGATTATTTTGGAATAAAAGTAGGTAAGGTTTATAGTGCTTATTCATTAACTCCAGAACAAATTCAAAAAATTGAAAATGCAATAAGTCAAAAAGAAGCAAAGAAAGTTCAATTACGTATGGTTATTGATGAAAGCTTAATTGGTGGAATTAAAGTTGAAGTAGATAATCATATTTATGATGATTCGCTTTCTTATAAATTAGAATCATTAAGAAAAGAATTATTAAGAAAGTAGGTGAAGGTAGTGGATTTAAGACCAGATGAAATTAGTGCATTAATCAAAGAACAAATTAAACATTATAATGATATTCTTGAATCTAAAGATGTAGGAACAGTTATGACTGTTGGTGATGGTGTATCATTAGTTCATGGATTAGATAATGCAATGTTAGGTGAATTGCTGTTGTTCCCTAATGATGTATACGGAATGGTTATGAACTTAGAAGAGGACAGCGTTGGAGCTGTATTACTTGGTAGTGAAGGAACTATCAAGGAAGGTGATGAAGTTAAACGTACTGGTAAGATTATTGAAGTTCCAGTTGGAGATGGATTATTGGGTCGTGTTGTTAATCCATTAGGACAACCTATTGATGGTCAAGGAGAAATCTCTTATACAAAAACAAGACCAATAGAAAGAGTTGCTAGTGGTGTTATGACAAGAAAGTCTGTAGACCAGCCTTTACAAACAGGGATAACATCTATAGATGCTATTATTCCTATTGGTAGAGGACAACGTGAGTTAATCATAGGTGATAGACAAACAGGAAAGACTGCTATAGCAATAGATACAATTTTAAATCAAAAAGGGCAAGATATTTATTGTATATATGTAGCAATAGGGCAAAAGAATTCAACAGTTGCTCAAATTGTAGAAAAACTACGTAGAGGTGGAGCGATGGAGTATACAACGATTGTTTCAGCAGGAGCAAGTGAATTAGCTCCAGTACAATATATTGCTCCATATGCAGGATGTGCAATGGCTGAAGAATGGTTAGAAGAAGGAAAAGATGTCCTAATTGTTTATGATGATTTATCAAAACATGCAGTTGCATATCGTACAGTTTCGTTATTATTAAAAAGACCACCAGGACGTGAAGCGTATCCAGGGGATGTCTTTTATCTACATTCAAGATTACTTGAAAGAGCATGTCGTTTAAATGAAGAACATGGTGGAGGTTCTATTACAGCACTTCCAATTATTGAAACACAAGCTGGAGATATTTCTGCATATATTCCAACAAATGTTATTTCAATTACTGATGGACAAATCTTCTTACAACAAGATTTATTCAATTCAGGATTTAGACCAGCTATTGATACTGGTTTATCAGTTAGCCGTGTTGGTTCATCAGCACAAATTAAAGCTATGAAACAAGTTTCTGGATCATTAAAACTTGAATTAGCACAATTTGCAGAAATGCAAGCATTTGCTCAATTTGGTAGTGATCTTGATGCAGCGACAAAGGCAACATTAGATCATGGTGAAAAAGTAAGAGAAGTGTTAAAACAAGCACAATATTCTCCACGCTCAGTTGATGAGCAAGTTATATCATTGTTTGCATTAAAAAATGGTTTCACAAAAAAAATTCCTGTGAAAAAGATTATACCATTTATTAATGAGTTATATGAAGAAGTGAAATTAAATCATTCTGAAATCATTGATGATATTTTAACAAATAAAGTTATTAGTGATGAATTAGCAGTTCAAATGAAAGAAGTTATGAGTGCTTTTGTTGATCAATTTCTTAAAGTGAATAAGGAAGGTTAATCATTATGGCTAGTAATATGCAGTCTATTAAAAGACGTATTAAGTCAGTTGAGTCTACTAAAAAAATCACAAAAGCAATGCAATTAGTTGCCACTTCTAAATTAAGAAAAACAAGAAATCAATTAGAAGAATTAAAACCATACTATAGTATGGTTCAAGAAACAGTTGCAGAAATTTTAGAAAGTAATAAGGGTAATATTGATAATGCTTATTTAAAAGAGAATAAAGATGGTCAAACTGTATATATTGCAATGACATCTAGTTTAGGGTTATGTGGTGGATATAATGCTAATGTATTTAAAACAATAGCAAAAGAAATTCAAGATGATGATATTGTTTATATGATTGGTACAAAGGGAGCAAGTTATTTATCACATAGACATATTGAATACAAGCATGGTTATTTAAATTTAAATTCTACTTTAGATTTTAAAGAAATTGTAAGGCTTGTTGGTGAATTAACACAAATGTATAGAAATCGAGAAATTTCTAAAATTAAAATTATCTATACTGAATTTGTTAATAACTTAACGTTCACACCTAGAGTTGTTACCTTATTACCTATTGATACAAGTGAATTTGACAATATAACTGTTACAAATAAATATACAGTTTTTGAACCTGATGCAAATGAAGTTTTAAATCATTTGATTCCTATGTATTTACAGTCAGTGATCTATGGATATTTAGTTGAATCGGTAACAAGTGAAAATGCATCAAGAAGAATGTCAATGGAAAATGCAACTGATAATGCAGAAGAATTAATTGGTGAATTATTATTGAAATACAATCAAGCAAGACAGACAGCTATCACTAATGAAATTAGTGAAATTGTTGCTGGAGCGAATGCTCAATAAAAGGAGGTGCCGTATGTCTACAAATATAGGAAAAATTGTACGTGCTGTTGGACCAGTTGTTGATATTGTCTTTGATGCTGATCATTTACCATCATTAAATACAGCTATTGAGATAGATAATCATGGTGAATCATTAACAGTTGAAGTTGCACAACATATTGGTGATGACATTGTACGTTGTATAGCTATGGGTCCTACAGATGGTTTAACAAGAGGACTAGATGCTATTGATACACAAAATCCAATTAGTGTTCCTGTTGGGAATGAAACATTAGGAAGAATGTTTAACGTCTTAGGGAATCCGATTGATGAAAAAGAGGCATTACCATCAACAACAAAGAAAATGCCTATTCATAGAAGTGCTCCTACATATGCACAACAAAGAACAGAAACTGAAATTTTAGAAACTGGTATTAAGGTTATTGATTTGATTTGTCCTTATATTAAAGGTGGAAAAATTGGTTTGTTTGGTGGTGCTGGAGTAGGAAAAACAGTTTTAATTCAAGAGTTAATTAACAATATAGCAACACAACATGGAGGTCTATCTGTTTTTGCAGGAGTAGGTGAACGTTCAAGAGAAGGAAACGACCTTTATTATGAAATGAAAGAAAGTGGCGTTTTGGATAAAACAACACTTGTCTTTGGTCAAATGAATGAACCACCTGGATCGCGTTTAAGAGTTGCTTTAACAGGATTAACAATGGCAGAATATTTTAGAGATGAACAAAATCAAGATGTATTATTGTTTATTGATAACATTTTCCGTTTTACTCAAGCCGGTTCAGAGGTGTCAGCGTTATTAGGACGTGTTCCTTCACAAGCTGGATATCAACCAACTTTAGCAACAGAGATGGGACAATTACAAGAACGTATTACATCAACTAAGAAAGGATCAATTACATCAGTACAAGCAGTTTATGTACCTGCTGATGACTTGACTGACCCTGCACCAGCAACAACATTTGCTCATCTTGATGCAAAAGTTGTCCTTGATCGTTCAATTGCAGCCTTAGGAATTTATCCAGCTGTTGATCCATTAAATTCATCATCAAGAGCATTAGATCCTTTGGTTGTTGGAGAAGAACATTATGAAGTCGCTCATGGTGTACAACAGATTCTTCAAAGATTCCAAGAACTACAAGATATTATTGCTATTTTAGGTATGGATGAATTGAGTGAAGAAGATAAGATTACTGTAGCTCGAGCAAGACGTGTGCGTAATTATTTATCTCAGCCATTTACTGTAGCAAGTCAGTTTACAGGTATGGATGGAAAATATGTCCGTGTAGAAGATACTATCAGAGGATTTAAGGAAATCTTAGAAGGAAAATGGGATCATTTACCTGAGCAAGCTTTCCATAATGTAGGTTCTATCGAAGAAGCAGTAGAAAAAGCGAAGACATTAGATGAAACAGTTTAAATTAAAGATAGTGACTCCTAAGGGAATCTACAAAGAGACTGATATTGAAATGTTGAATTTAAAAACAACTGCAGGACAGATTGGAATTCTTGCAAACCATATACCATTAGCGAGTGCAATAGATATTTCTGAAATGAATTATATTGAAAATGGTGAAAGAAAAACTTTTGCTATTGCTGGAGGTTTTGTATATGTAAACGATGAAGAAACAACAATCATTGCTAATGCAATAGAGTCTCCAGAAGAAATTGATATAAGACGTGCTGAAGAGGCTAAACAAAGAGCAGAAGGACGCTTACATCAAAGCCAAAGTGATATAGATATAATGAGAGCAGAGATTGCACTTAAGAAGGCTATTAATCGTATTTATGTAAAAAATAATGGATAATTTGAAAAGGTGAATAAAAAAGTTCACCTTTTTTATATTTCTATAATTGAATCATACAAATTTTTATAATATAAAATATATAAGATTATTTATATATTTGTCAAAAAATGATAAAATATAGCATAGGGGTGATGAACATGGCAAAGAAAAAGAAAAAAAAGAAGTTAAAATGGGGTAGAGTGTTCATTGCTTTGATAATTGTGATTGTATTAATATTTGGAATATATAAAAGTGCAAGTTTTTTAATTGACCAAGCTATAGATTTAATAAATGATTTGTTAGCAGGCGAAAAGATTTCAACAAAAAAATATCGGGCAACTATCATTATTGATCCTGGACATGGAGGGTATGATGTTGGTGCTAATACAAAAAATATTTATGAGAAAGATATTACATTGAAAATAGCACAGTATTTACAAAAAGCATTAGAAAAGAAAAATATAAAAGTAGTTCTCACAAGAGATAAAGACATAGAATTGAATAGTGACAAGTCTACAGACTTACATATGAGAGCAGCAATGAGTCAACAAAATCAAGCTGATTATTTTGTATCCATACATGTTAATGACCTGGCTAATAATACCAGTGTTTCTGGTTTTGAAATATATACTAGAAACAATGATAGTTATTTTTTAGCTGAAAGCATTCTAACAAAAATGGATGAATTAAAAATATCAAAGAATAGAGGAATTGTAGATGGAAGTAATTTACAAGTTTTAAGAGATAATACTGTTCCATCTGTATTGGTTGAATTAGGATATATAAAGAGTTCTGATTTTCAATATTTAACAAATGATAGTCAGCTAAATAATATTGCAGGTGCCATTGCTAATGGACTTGAAGAAAGAATAAAAGAGGATAAAGAAGCAAAAAATGAAGGGGAAAATCAGGGTGAATAAAAAATGAAAAAGGATACTTTGTTAAGAGATTTAGGATTAGGATTAGTTTTTTTCTTTTTAGGTGTATATATTATTTTTCAGAATACAACAGTAAGTGCTTCATGGGGTTTTTATATTGGGCATTTTCATGTTTCAAGTGGGATGATTATTATACCATTATTAATAGGAATTATATGGAAAGTTATGTATCCAAGTTCTATGGGTGCATGGTTTTTAATAGGATTAGGGATATTATGTATTTTAATAACAATTATTATGGGAGTAAGAATCCGTTTTACAACAACAAGTTTATTTGATTTTATTTTAATGTTTGGTTTAACAGCTATAGGATTTGGATTAATATTAAAATGTTTGATTGTATCAAACAGAGAATAAAGTATGTATGGACGTTCTTTTTAAAGGACGTTTTTTTATTTATAAAAAATGTCTTGTGTTTTTATTGAAAGAGGTGTATATTGATAAAAACTTAAAAATTTTTAAGTACATGGAGGAAGTATGAAAAATATACAAAAGATAATTATATATATTGTTTTACAATTTTTATATCGTGGTATGAAAGTTTTATATAAAGATGATTCACGTGTTTCTAATGAATTGAATGGGTGGAGTCAAAATAAAACAATTCGTTTAAGTGTTATTGATGGACCTTCTTTAACAATTCAATATCATTATTTAAAGGGGCTATCTAAAGTACATAGAAATGATGTAGATATTGACATTACTTTTAAAAGTCTTTCAATGGCTTTTAGAGTTTTTACTGGCATGATGAGTGTTAAACAAGCTTATTTGCAACACTATTTTTCATTAAAAGGTGATATTTATGAAAGTATGCGTTTTGTACGTTGTGTAGATTTGGTGGAAACATACTTATTTCCATACTTTATGACAAAACGTATTTTGAATCACTGTGAAAAAAGATATCAACCAATGTTGATTGTTTATATAAAAACATTATTTGTATAGGAGGTTAATTATGAAATATTTTGAATTTGTAAATAAAACCAAACTCATTGCAGGAAAACATGCTTTAGAACAGTTAAATTATCAATGTCAACAATACCATATGACATATCCTCTTATTTTAACTGATGAAGTTTTAATTGAAGTTAATGTTTATTCTCAATGTATAAAACATCTATCTTTACCATATATAACTTATAGTCATATACCTGTAGATTCATCTATTCATATAGTACAAGATATAGTCAATTTATATAAAGATAACAATTGTAATGGAATTATAGCTATTGGTGGTGGAAGTGTTTTAGATACAGCAAAAGGTGTCTATTTAATGTTGAGTCAAGAGGTTTCCTCTTTTGAAAATATTATAGGATTTGAAAATCTAAAAAAAGGAAAGGATATACCGTTTTTTGCAATTCCTACAACAAGCGGAACAGGAAGTGAAGCAACAAGTGTAGCTGTTATATCAAATCCTGATAAAGGAATTAAAATGGAAATTATTTCAGAGTTTATGCAATTTGATGTAGCCTTTATTGATCCCAAAACAACACTTAATTTACCATTAAAAACAACAGCAAGTTGTACTATCGATGCATTGACTCATGCTATTGAGGCTTATACTTGTTCTGGAAAGAATCCAGTAAGTGATGCTTATGCAATAACAGCTATTAAACTGATTGTAGAAAATATACATCAAGTGATCCACCACCCTGAAGACAAAGAGTCACGACTAGCTCTTGCAGTTGCTTCTTATAATGCGGGTTGTGCATTTTCAAATTCTATGGTAGGTATTGTTCATGGGATAGGACATGCTTTAGGAGCTGTTTGCCATATTCCTCATGGAGATGCAATGAGTATGCTTTTAGTTCCATCTATGAAATTTAATAAAGACCAGTGTAAGGATTTGTATGGTGAATTACTTTTATATATTGGAGGTAGCGAATTATATGCACGAACTTCTAAGGAAAAACGATCTGATAAGACAATAGAGTGCATAGAAACATTATTGCATCAACTGCATATAATAACAAAATTACCTATTTCATTATTGAGTATAGATGATTTAAAGAATTATATAGATGAAATTGTTGAAAAAGCGATGAATGATGGAGCAATGATTGTTAATGAAAAGTATGTTGATTATCAGGATGTTATAGATATATTAGGAGGATATTATGGATATTAAAGAAATTGTTCTTCATCAAAAAGAATATTATCAAACAGATATAACAAAGGATATAAAGTATAGAAAAGAAACTTTAAGAAAGATAAAGAAATGGATTCAAGAACATGAATCAGAAATTATTGGAGCATTAAAAGCAGACTTAAATAAAGATGCAGTTGAATCTTATATGTGTGAAATTGGTTTAACTTTATCAGAATTGAATTATCAATTAAGACATATATCACATTGGGCTAGAAAGAAATATGTTTATACACCATTAGCTCAATTTTATGGAACAAGTTTTGAGTATTATGAGCCATATGGAGTTGTTCTTGTGATGAGTCCTTGGAACTATCCATTTATGTTATCAATAGAGCCAGCTATAGGGGCTATTGCAGCAGGAAACTGTGTTGTTATAAAGCCAAGTGCTTATGCTCCACATGTTTCACATGTCATTTTTAAAATGATTCAAGAAACATGTAATTCACGACATGTATGTGTTGTTGAAGGTGGAAGAGAAGAGAATACTGAGCTTTTAGAGCAACGCTTTGATTATATTTTCTTTACAGGAAGTGTCAATGTTGGGAAATTAGTTATGGAAAAGGCAAGTCGTTATTTAACACCTGTCACATTGGAATTAGGAGGAAAAAGCCCGTGTATCGTCAGTGATAGAAAGAGTTTAAAATTAGCTGCTAAAAGAATAGCGTTTGGCAAATTTTTAAATGCTGGACAAACCTGTGTGGCTCCTGATTATTTGTTAATTAAAGAAGATTTAAGGGAATCATTTATTGAATATATGCAAGAAGTGATTAAACAATTTTTTGGAGAGGATCCATTATCTCATTCTCAATTAGTAAAGATTATAAATGAGAAACATTTTCAAAGACTTCATCATCTATTAGAAAATCAAAAAATTATTTATGGTGGAAAAAGTGATAATCAGTCATTAAAAATTGAACCAACTCTTGTTGCTGTCAAAGATGATGATAATGCCTTGATGCAAGAAGAAATCTTTGGACCAATTCTTCCTATTATCACATATCAAAATATAGATGATGCTATCAAGTTTATTAATAATCATGAAAAACCATTAGCTTTATACATTTTCTCATCACAAAGGGATGTCCAAAATAAAATATTAAGATCATGTAGTTATGGAGGAGGATGTATTAATGACACAATTATTCATCTTGCAACATCTAAGCTAGGATTTGGGGGAGTTGGAAATAGTGGTATGGGGTCATATCATGGTAAAAAAAGTTTTCAAACATTTTCTCATACAAAGAGTATTGTTAAAAAAGCAAGATGGATTGATTTACCATTGAGATATTATCCTTATAATAAAATAAAAGATAAACTGATTAGAAAGTTTGTCAGATAAATTATATTGACAATATCTATGATATTTGTTAAGGTTAAAAGGTAAAAAAAGCAAAGAACAGAAGAGATTAAAAGGGCGTTATAGAGAGCTGATGGTTGGTGTAAATCAGCACATAACTTTTATGAAAATGGTCTGGGAGCTGTTATCTTGAATAGTTAGAGATAAACGTTAACTGCGTTAAAGTTTTGAGAGACACAGATGTGTAAAAAAGGTGGTACCGCGTTATATGACGTCCTTTTATAGGGCGTTTTTTATTTTGAAAGGAGAAAAATGATGAAAGACCCAAAAGATTATTATTTAACAACAGCAATTACATATACTTCTGGTAAACCTCATATTGGAAACACGTATGAAATCATATTAGCAGATGCAATTGTAAGAAGTAAAAGACAAGAAGGATATAATGTTTATTTTCAAACTGGTACAGATGAGCATGGACAAAAGATTGAATTAAAGGCTAAAGAGGCTGGAATACCTCCAAAACAATTTGTTGACGAGAAAGCAGCAATTGTTAAAAATATTTGGGATTTAATGGATACAACATATGATAGGTTCATGAGAACAACAGATGAGTATCATATTAAACAAGTTCAAAAAATATTTAAAAAATTATATGATCAAGGTGATATTTATTTAGGACATTATGAAGGAAAGTACTGTACAGCATGTGAATCATTCTTTACAGAATCACAATTAGTAGATGGAAAGTGTCCAGATTGTGGTGGAGAAGTTCATGATGCAAAAGAAGAAGCTTATTTCTTTAAATTATCTAAATATGCAGATCGTCTTATCAAACATATAGAAGAACATCCAGAATTTATTCAACCTGTTTCAAGAAAGAACGAAATGATGAATAACTTCTTAAAGCCAGGATTACAAGATTTGTGTGTATCACGTACAACTTTTAAATGGTCAATTCCTGTAGACTTTGATCCAAAACACGTTGTTTATGTATGGATAGATGCACTTACAAATTATATTACAGGACTAGGTTATGATGTAGATGGAAATCATGGCGAGTTATATAAAAAGTATTGGCCTGCGGATCTTCATTTAATAGGAAAAGATATTGTAAGATTCCATACAATTTATTGGCCAATTATGTTAATGGCTTTAGATATACCTTTACCAAAACAAGTCTTTGGGCATCCTTGGTTATTACAAGGAGAAAGTAAGATGTCTAAGTCTAAAGGAAATGTTATTTATGCTGATGATTTAGTAGATATCTTTGGTGTAGATGCTGTTAGATATTATGTTTTACATGAAATTCCATATGATAATGATGGAAGTATTACATGGGATTTATTAGTTGAACGTATTAATTCTGATTTGGCTAATATTTTAGGAAATCTAGTGAATAGAACAATAGCCATGACTAATAAATATTTTGATGGTATTGTAACAAATCCACATGTTGAAGAACCTGTAGATAATGAATTAAAAGAAATTGCTTTA
Organism: Candidatus Stoquefichus sp.; assembly: GCA_021768625.1. Taxonomy (GTDB): domain Bacteria; phylum Bacillota_I; class Bacilli_A; order Erysipelotrichales; family Coprobacillaceae; genus MGBC163490. The sequence continues at coordinate 13,213 of JAETUM010000009.1, forward strand.
GCAATGCCACATAAAGTACAAGCATTAATGGATGAATTTAAAGCATCTAAAGCATTAGATGAAATCTTTGTATTACTTAGAAGAACAAACAAATATATTGATGATACAATGCCATGGGCATTGGCTAAAGATGAAACAAAAAAAGATCGTTTAGCAACAGTTCTTTATAATTTGATTGAGGCTATTCGCTTTGCAGCTATTGCATTAGAACCATATATGCCATCAACATCAACAAAAATCTTAGATCAAATTAATACAGATCAAAGAGAAATGAAGGATTTAACAACTTTTGGTTTATACAAAGAAGGAACAAAAGTAACAGATAAACCACAACAATTATTTGCAAGATTAGATCCAAAAGAAGTTGAAAAGAAAGTTAATGCTTTACAACCTAAAAAAGAAGAACCAAAAGAAGACAATCTTATTACTATTGATGACTTTGCTAAAATAGAATTAACAGTAGGAACTGTAGAAAAATGTGAAAAACATCCAAGTGCAGATCGCTTGTTAGTATCACAAATTAATATTGGAAAAGAAACGAGACAAATTGTTTCTGGAATTGCAGAACATTATACACCTGAGGATATGATAGGTAAAAAAGTTATTGTTGTAAGTAATTTAAAACCTGCAATGCTTAGAGGAGTAGAGTCTCAAGGAATGATTCTTGCTGGATCAAAGAAAAAATTATTAGAAGTTATTTCAGTAGACAATCTTCCAAACGGAACAAAAATACATTAATAAAGAAGTAACCCCTAAAGTTAAACTTTTAACTAGAGGGGTTTTATTATAATAGAATATAGAGTAAATTATATTAATTAATAATGCTATAAGATATAATTAAATGATAAAATTTTTAAGCTTACTTAATCACATTGCTTATTTTTTGAATAATGATCTATAAGATTTAAGATTTCTTAATAGCTTATAAAGAGAAATGAATAATATAATACATATTGCTCCAACTATAAAGAAATCTGCTAAAATATAACTAAAAGTTATATTTAAAGGAAGTAGGTAATATTGTAAAAATTGAGAATTAATAATAAAAGTTATTAATGCGATTATTATAAATAAATTAATAAAACTACTGTATTTAAGATATTTTTTTGTATATTTCTTTTTTGTCAAATCAATAATATAATCCAAATATATAATCATAACAAATGGTTGAAAAAAGTATGTCATTAAATGAATCATTTTTGATGATGCATGTTGTATTTCCAATATTTTATGACTTGTAAAAAATAATGAAAAGAAAGCAAAAAATATTGTTAATACAATAATAAATAACGTTTCAACAACATGATGGGGATAATGGGATGGTGGAGCTAACTTATATAAAGTTTTTAAATCCCATTGTAAATCATGTTCTTGTTCTAAAGAATTTTTATAATCTAAAAAAATAAGTCCTAATATAGAAATAATAAAAATACCACCCATAATAATGATAGGATGTAATAATATCCAAGTAAAGAAAGTAGAATCATTGAGAGTTGAGGCTATTTGTTGTGTTGATAAAAAAGGTAAACAATTTAATTGTTGTAAATAATAAAGAGTTGAAAAAAATAAATAGATAAAAGATAAAGAAAAGACTGTCTTTTCTATTAAATTAACAACTTTAGGATTATAAATGTGACTAATAAGTGGTCTATAACCATAACTTAAAGCCAAACTCCTTGGATGCCCATATTCAATAAGAAGATCTTCTAAATTATCATAGCGCTTTGCACTTGTTTGTAATTGTGCCTTTAAATCTTTATAAATCGCTTTTCTTTTAGAGCCAATAAAATAAGAACATACAGCACTAAGATATCTTTCTAATAAATTATTCATACTCTCACCTGCTTTTTAGTATCTTTATCATAACATAAATATGTGAACTTATTTTGATTATACTCAAAAAATATAGTAAAATAATCAAAAAGTTATATAATATTGATAGAAAGGTGATAAATAATGAAAGTCAATCAAGAAGTTGTTAAAACTATTATGGATGAAGTCAAACCAGCACGCTTAATTGCTGCTACAAAATATGTTGATGAAACACAAATAGAAGAGTTAGAAAAATGTGGTTGTTTATATTTTGGAGAAAATAGAGTTCAAGCATTATTAGATAAATATGAAAAATATCACGGAAAAGGTCATTGGCATTTTATTGGAACTTTACAAAGTAATAAAGTGAAATATATTATTGATAAAGTAGAGTTGATACATTCTATTAATTCATTAAAACTCATTAAAGAAGTAGAAAAGCAAGCAAAGAAGCATGGTTTAAAAATGCATGTTTTATTAGAAGTGAATATTGCTGATGAGGAAAGTAAACAAGGGTTTGATAAAAATGATATTAGAGATGCTATGAATTTAATAGAAGAATGTCCACACATTATTGTTGATGGATTAATGATGATGGCACCAAATATTGAAGTAGAAAAAACACGTGTTTATTTTAGACAAACAAAAGAACTCCTTGAACAATTAAAGAAAGAATATCCTGATTATCCTTTAAAAGAATTATCAATGGGAATGTCTCAAGATTATAAAGTTGCTTTAGAAGAAGGTGCAACTTTGGTAAGGATAGGAAGAGCTTTGTTTAAAGATGAATAAAACTGTTGAAAAATTTTTCAACAGTTTTTAAATACACATTTATTTCATTAAATAATAAGCAATACTTGCAAATATTCTAGGACCTTTTTTTAATACAGATTCGTCAAAGTCAAAAGTTGTATTGTGTGGAGATGATTTAATTGGTGTTAAAAGTTTCATATATGTTGCTTTGCCACCATGAGCTTGAACTCTTGCCATCATATAAGAAAAATCATCACTACCACCTAAAGGACTCAAGTTTTCCTTAGGAAGTTTTAAATCATTTAAATGTTGTTGACATAAAGAACGGATTTGAGTCATAAAATCTTTATCACATTCTAAAGCATAAGCTTTACCCATTTCATTTATTTCTACAACAGTATCATGCATAAGTGCAGAAGCATTAATAATATCTCTTGCATACATTTCCATATATCTATTGAGTTCTGTTGTGACACCACGCACTTCTATTTCTAACTTAGCTGTTTCGGGGATGACATTTCTGCTAGTTCCAGCATGAACAGTTCCTACATTGACACGTGTTTGACCATCACTATTACGAGGTATGGAATGGAGATTTAAAATGCAATTAGCTGCAGAAAGTAATGCGTTTTTTCCAAACTGTGGAGACTCGGCGGCATGTGTAGATACACCATGAAAGATAACATCCAACTTTGTTGTAGCAAAAGACTCATTCATACCAAGATATAAATCATAGTCTGCGACCTGAGGCATAATATGTGCAGCAAAAATATAATCTACATCATCTAAAAAACCACTTTCAGCAATACACTTTGCACCTCTTACACCTTCTTCAGCAGGTTGAAAAATAAGTTTGATGGTCCCATGTATTGATTCTTTTATATTCATTAGTATTTTTGCAGTTGTTAGACCTATTGCTGTATGACCATCATGACCACATGCATGCATAGCTTCTAAATGACAAGAAGAAAATTTTTCTTTGTAAGGAAAATGTTGAGATGATGTGTCCTCTATAAGTCCTAAAGCATCAATATCAAAGCGTAATGCAATAGTAGGACCTTGTCCATTTTTATATATTCCTGCTACAGCAGTCATTCCACTTTTTACTTTATCAAAATATTTTTCATTGACACCTTCTTTAAAAGCTCTACGATCATTTAGTTGAAGAACTCTTTCATGTGGTAAACCCATACGATCATCTTTATTCATGATATCTTTTCCAGTTAAAACTTCATATCCTAATTCATCAAGCTTTGTAGCAATCATACAAGCTGTCCTTGTCTCTAACCATCCTCTTTCGGCATATTTATGAATATTTCTTCGTATATTAATTGTCTCTGTATAATATTTTTCAGACAACTCTTTAATTTGTTGATACATTCTCATCACCTCTCTTTTATTTTATCAATTCATATATGTAACATCAATTTAAAAAAACATGTTTACAAAAAATCATATAATTTGACAAAACAAGACAATTCGTTTAAAATGCTCATAGTGTGAGGTAAAAGACTGTGGATTATCAAAAATATGCAAAAGAATTATTAGATTATTTAATAATTGGAGAAAGAATAGGTTATATTATTCAAGGAAATATTTCTGAGATAGCTAAAGGAGAATTAGCAGTATTGATTTATTTAATTGATGAGAATAATGGAGCAAATGCAAGAAATATAAGTCAACGTTTTGATATCAACACATCAAGAGTTGCTGCTATTTTGAACACGTTATCGAAGAAGGGATATATTGAAAGAAAAAGTGACACAAGTGATAAAAGAAAAATATGTGTCTATATTACAGAAAAAGGTAGAAAGTATGCCGAGGAAAGACGGCAATGTATCTTAGAACATGTGTGTCATATGTTAGAAGAACTAGGGGAAGAAGATGCTAAGGAGCATATTCGCATTATGAAAAAAATTTCAAACTTATGTTTAGATATTGCTTGAGATTTGTTTCATATTTAGTTAATATTTATCAAGTATTTTGTAAAAAGAGGTCGAAGTAAAGGAGTCATAGTATGAGTTATTATTTAGGGATAGATGTTGGTTCGACAACAGTAAAAGCTTATTTAACAGATGAAAATGATCAATGTCTATATTCCAATTACATAAGACACAATTCAGATGTAAGAAAAACAATATTGTTTTTATTAGAGGAAATTCAAAAGAAATTTGATCATATAAATATTTATCCAGTCATTACTGGGTCAGGTGGATTATCTATATCAGAATCATTAAATATAAAATTTGTACAAGAAGTTATAGCATGTACAAAAACAATTGAAACGTATATTCCTGAAACTGATGTTGCAATAGAATTGGGTGGAGAAGATGCGAAAATCACTTATTTTGAGGGTTCATTAGAACAAAGAATGAATGGAACTTGTGCAGGAGGGACAGGAGCATTTATTGATCAAATGGCAACACTCTTACAAACTGATGCACAAGGATTAAATGAATTAGCTAAAAACTATCAAACGATTTATCCTATTGCTTCTCGTTGTGGAGTCTTTGCTAAAACAGATGTCCAACCATTAATTAATGAAGGAGTACAAAAAGAGGATATTGCTGTTTCTATATTTCAAGCTGTTGTTAATCAAACAATTAGTGGGTTGGCTTGTGGAAAACCTATTAGAGGGAAAGTGGCTTTCTTAGGAGGTCCCCTCTATTTCTTGGATCAATTAAGAAAACGTTTTATTGAAACATTAAATTTAAAAGATGAGGATATTATTTTTCCAGATAATTCTCAATTATTTGTTGCAATGGGAGCTTGCTTAAATGCAAAGGATGTTGAAGAGAGTTTATCTCTTTGTGAGTTAATTGATAATCTTAAAAATTTATCATCAAAAGGGTTAGAATCTTCTCATACATTAGAACCATTATTTAATAATGAGGATGAACTTAATCAATTTAGACAAAGACATTATCAAGCAAAAACAAAGAAAAGAAATATAAAAAACTATAAAGGTGATATTTATTTGGGAATAGATGTTGGTTCTACAACATCAAAAGTGATCTTAATTGATAATGAGGGTTCAATTCTTTATTCATTCTATAATTCTAATGAAGGAAATCCTTTAGACTTAATTATGAGAATTATGAAAGAAGTTTATCAATTAATTCCAGAAGGATGTCAGATCAAAAAAGCAGGTGTAACCGGATATGGTGAGGCGCTTATAAAGGCAGCATTAAAGGTAGATATAGGAGAAGTAGAAACAATTGCCCACTATACAGCAGCTAAACACTTTCAACCAGATGTAGACTTTATTCTTGATATAGGTGGTCAAGATATGAAGGCTATTACTATTAAAGATGATGTTATTCAAGATATTACACTTAATGAAGCTTGTTCATCAGGATGTGGCTCATTTTTAGAAACATTTGCACATTCACTAGAATATAATATTCAAGACTTTGCTCAATCAGCTTTATTAGCAAAACATCCATTAGACTTAGGAAGTCGTTGTACAGTCTTTATGAATTCTAAAGTGAAACAAGCTCAAAAAGAAGGTGCAACTTTAGAAGATATTTCAGCAGGATTATCTTATTCAGTTATTAAAAATGCTTTGTATAAAGTTATTAAGTTAAGAAATAAAGAACAAATAGGAAAGCATATTGTTGTTCAAGGTGGGACTTTTTATAATGAAGCTGTGTTAAGAGCATTTGAAAAAGAAGCCGACGTAGAAGTTATACGCCCAGATATTGCAGGATTGATGGGAGCTTATGGTATGGCAAAATTAGCTATGGAAAAAGATGATGGAAAAGGAACGACACTCTTAACATTAGAAGAAATAGAAGCATTAACATATAACAATGCTATGCGTAACTGTGGTAAATGTACAAACAATTGTATGTTAACAATAACAACATTTAATGATGGTAGAGATTTTATTAGTGGAAATAGATGTGAACGTGGAGCAAATATGCCATTAAAATCAAAAACATTACCTAATTTATTTGATTATAAATATCGTCGTGTTTTTCAATACCGCTCACTAGCAAAAGAAGAAGCAACAAGAGGAGTTGTTGGTATTCCAAGAGCACTGAATATTTATGAGAATTATCCTTTTTGGCATACATTTTTAACTGAACTAAAATTTAGAGTTGTTTTATCTCCTCGTTCTTCTAAAGCAATTTACGAAAAGGGAATAGAATCTATTCCAAGTGAGAGTGCATGTTATCCAGCAAAGATAACTCATGGACATATTGAAAGTTTAATACAGAAGGGAATAAAATTTATTTTCTATCCGTCAGTTGCTTATGAAAGACTAGAACATGAAGATGCAGGAAATCATTATAATTGTCCAGTTGTTGCTTCTTATCCAGAGGTTATTAGAAATAATGTGGATTCTTTACAAGAAAATAAAGTTCAATTTAAAAATCCTTTTGTGTCATTAAATAATCCTAAAACATTATTTCATGTTTTAAAGGAAGAATTTAAAGAGTTTCATGTGTCTGATAAAGAATTAAAACATGCTATAGATAGAGGTTTTGAAGAATTAAAGAAATGTCAACAGGACATTCGACAAGAAGGTCAAAAGGCTATGGAGTATATGAGAGAAAATCATATGCAAGGTATTGTTTTGGCTGGTAGACCTTATCATATAGATCCTGAAATTAATCATGGTATTGCTGATTTGATTACAAGTGAAGGATTTGTTGTATTAACTGAAGATAGTGTATGTTATTTAGATGATGAACATTTAAAGTTAAGAGTTGTTGATCAGTGGACATATCATTCACGTTTATATAAAGCAGCATCTTTTGTATCTTCGCAAAAAGACTTACAACTTATTCAATTAACATCATTTGGGTGTGGTTTAGATGCTGTGACAGCAGATCAAGTTGCTGAAATTTTAAAAGCAAGAAATAAGATATATACTCTAATCAAGATAGATGAGGGAAGCAATTTAGGTGCTATACGTATACGTATTCGTTCTTTAAAAGCAACAGTTGAGAAAAAGGATAACGAAATTAATCTTTCTCATTGTTATGAACAAAAGAAAATACCATTTACAAAGCAAATGAAAGAAGAGAGATATACAATATTATGTCCACAAATGTCTCCAATTCATTTTCAATTTGTTGAAACAGCAATGAATGAAGAAGGATATAACTTTGTTGTATTACCTTCAGTTGATAAAGACGCTGTAGAACAAGGATTGAAATATGTGAATAATGATGCTTGCTATCCTAGTATTCTTGTTACAGGACAAATGATGAATGCTTTAAATAGTGGGCAATATGATTTAAATAAAGTAGCATTAATGATTACTCAAACAGGTGGAGGATGTCGAGCAACAAACTATATAGCATTTATAAGAAAAGCATTAAAAGATGCAGGTATGGAACATATTCCTGTAATTTCAGCAAACTTATCTGGACTAGAAAGTAATCCTGGTTTTAAGATTACATATAAAGTTGCTAAAAAGGTCATTATTGGAGCGATGTATGGTGATTTGTTTATGAGAGTTCTTTATCGTGTAAGACCATATGAAGCACAATCAGGAGCAGCTAATGTATTATATGAATCATGGGTAGAAAAGTGTAAACAAAATGTAAGAAATGGAAGTTTGAAAGAGTTTAAAAAGAATGTTTATCAAATTGTTAAAGACTTTGATGAATTACCATTATTAGATATTCAAAAACCAAGAGTAGGATTGGTAGGAGAAATTTTAGTGAAGTTCCATCCAACTGCTAATAATCAGATTGTTGATATTATTGAAGCGGAGGGTGGAGAAGCTGTTATGCCAGACTTGATTGATTTCTTCCAATATTGTTTCTATAATACAGAATATGAACATGAACATTTTGATATGAGTCAAAGTGCAGTATGGTTATGTAATTTTGCTATTTGGTTTGTAGATTATTTAAGAAAAGATATGATTAAAGCTTTAAAAGCATCAAAACGTTTTGATGCTCCTCATCCAATTGATCAGATTGCAAAAAAAGCAAGTCAGATTGTTTCTATTGGAAATCAAACAGGCGAAGGTTGGTTTTTAACTGGGGAAATGATTGAATTGATTGAAGAGGGAGCACCTAATATTGTCTGTATGCAACCATTTGCATGTTTACCTAATCATGTCACTGGAAAAGGTGTTATTAAGGCATTAAGAAAAAAATATCCGCAAAGTAATATTGTTGCTATTGATTATGATCCAGGTGCTAGTGAAGTTAATCAATTAAATAGAATTAAATTAATGTTATCTACAGCATTTAAAAATATGAAAAAGAATCAAGAGTAAATCTTGGTTCTTTTTTTATAAATCACTTGATTAGTTAAAATTTTTTATATAAAATAGATGAGACGGAGGTTCTTATGAAACTATTAAAAAATAAATGGTTAATATTATTTATTGTTTTATCAATATTATTAAGTGTAAGTTTTGGTGTTGGCAATTATTTTGTAAATTATGCTTTATCTCCAGCAAGTGATTCAGATCAGAGAAATGTTGAAGATGACGTTGAACCAAGTGATAAGGATCAAATAACGATAACTTCTCATAAAGCTGAAGAGAATAAAAAAGGAAAACAATTTCAAAAAACATTATATACAATGAATATTGCTGTAGATACAGATATTATTGTTGAAGGTAAATATAAGGAACATAAGGGACAACATAATTGGGTTATTCTAGTTCATGGGTATAAATCAAGTAATCGAAGTATGATGTCTTATGGTGCACAATATTACCAACAAGGCTATAATGTGTTGCTTCCAGATAATCGTGCTCATGGAGATAGCGAAGGGGATTATATCGGAATGGGCTGGCTAGATAAAGATGATATTGCATGTTGGATTGATTGGATTGTAGAAAAGGATAAAGACGCAAGAATTATTGTTCATGGTGTATCTATGGGTGGAGCAACAACAATGATGCTTTCAGGAGACAATAATAAGTATGTTATTGGATATATTGAGGATTGTGGATACACAAGTGTATGGGATATATTTGCAAGTGAACTTGATAAACGCTTCTCATTACCAACTTTCCCAGTATTAGATATTTCAAATATTGTTGCACAAATGAAAGTCGGATATTCTTTTAAAGAGGCATCGAGTATTGAACAAGTGAAAAAATGTCAAAAACCAATGTTGTTTATACATGGAGGAAAAGATGATTTTGTTCCTACTTCTATGGTTTATGAGGTTTATGAAGCTGCAACATGTATAAAAGATATATATATTGTTGAACAAGCTGGACATGCTGAAGCAAAAGATTATAATCCACAAGCATATTGGAATAAAGTCTTTGATTTTATTGATAAAAACATTTTAAAAAATTAAAAACTTTAATTATTGGATGATAAAAAACTCTCTCTGTTTGACAGAAAGAGTTTTTGTGTAAAATTTATTTTTGATGATTTATATAAGCAAGGATAAGTTTAAAAGTATTTTCTATAGCTTGAATATGTGTTCTTTCCATACCATGAGAAGCATGGATACCAGGACCAATTAATGCACCTTTGATATTATTACCACCTCTTAAAGCAGCTGAGACATCACTACTATAAAAAGGATAGATATCAATAGCAAAGTTTAATTGATTTTCTTTTGCTAAAGTTATAAATTGAGTTGTTATATCATAATCATAAGGGCCACTACTATCCTTAGCGCATATACTTACATCATATTCACTACAAGATAAATCTTTTCCAATACACCCCATATCCACAGCAATAAACTCATTTATATTTTCAGGAATATAACAACTTCCATGACCAACTTCTTCAAAAGTAGAAATAATAAATATTAATGAGTGTAAAGGTGTTATATGGTGATCAAATAAATACTTTAAAACACCAAAAAGAATAGCAACACTCATTTTATCATCAAGAAAACGAGATTTAATAAAGCCAGAATCAGTTATTGTTGTTTTTGTTTCAATTGCAATATAGTCACCATTTTGAATACCTAATTGATAAACGTCTTCTTTATTTTTTACATTTTCATCTATACGAATATACATTGATTCACAATCTCTTTCTCGTTTCTTTGCATCATCATAAACATGAGCAGAAGGAGAAAGAGATAAAATAGTTCCAGTATATACCTTCTTATCTCTTGTTATAATACGGCAATATTCACCATCTAATGTTGGGATAATAGGACCACCAACATTTGTAAAACGTAGAGTACCATCATCGTGAACGCTTCTTACCATCAAGCCAAGTGTATCTACATGAGCACCAAGTCCAATAGTATAGTCATCTTGACCATTAACATAAATATGCAAATTACCTTTATTGCTTTCTTCTGTTTTTAATCCTAACTTATGAGCTTCGTTTTTACAAAATTGAATGACATCTTTTGTATATCCAGAAGGGCTATCAATAGCCATAATCTCTTTTAAAAATTCTAATATATAATTATTCATAATATCATCTCCTTATTCTAATATCTTATATATATCTTTTAATTGGTGAATAACATAAGTTGGTTTTATACTTATATTGTTCGTTTCCCGGCAACAAATCCAACAAGTATCAATACCAGCATTAATCCCACCCTGAATATCACTACTTAATGAATCTCCAATAATTAAGGTTTCATCTTGATGAAAGAAAGGTATTTTTTTGAAACAATATTCAAAGTATTCTTTTCTAGGTTTTTGATAACCTATATCTTCAGAAACAAAAATATCTTCAAAATAAGTATATAAACCACTCATCCTTAAACGACTATATTGTGTTTGTGATACCCCATTTGTTACAACATATAGATGATATTCTTTTGATAGAGTTTCTAAAACTTCTTTTGCAAAAGGAAGTTTCTTATGTCCTTTTCCAAGTTCTTTTTGATAATCATCTTCAAAAGCAATACCATCTTCATGAATATGAAATTCATCAAATAACTTTACAAAACGTGTATAAACAATAGTTTTTTTATCAATAAGACCTTTTTCAAATTGTTTCCATAAATCATCATTTAAAGAAATATACTTTTCTTCTATTTCTTGAGTTAAAGGAATACCATAATTTTGAAAAGTTTTTCTTAGTGCTTGTTTTTGTGCATCATAAAAATCTAATAATGTTCCATCTACATCAAATAATAATATTTTATACTTTTTCATACCAACCCTCAATTCTTTTTTATTATAATAAAATTTGTTATGATTATAAATAATAAATTGTGAAAAGAGGAAAAGATATGAGGAAATATAATATTATAATTATATATGATAAAGAATATAAACAGGTTCTTATGTGTTTAAGAAGTAAAGATCCTTTTCTAGGTTTATATAACTTTGTGGGTGGAAAAATAGAAAATGACGAAACAGATGAAGAAGCAGCCTATAGAGAATTATTTGAAGAAACGCATATTGATAGAGATAACATAGTATTAACACATACCCATGACTTAGTTTATTATTTAGAAGATATGAGCATGCAAGTATGGTGTGGGCAATTAAGAGAAGATATAGATATCTATGGTGATGAAAATCAATTAGAATGGATAAGTCTAAAAGAAAATTTTTTCGATTTATCAAGGTTTGCAGGATATGGAAATATTGGCCATTTACTTTATAGTATAGATATTAATAGAGATAAAATCATATTTTAGATAGAATTTCATATAATATGTTGGTGATAAAATGAAGATTAAACCAACAAAACTAACAACAGATATTTTAATGACAATTATTAATGAAAAACCATGTGCATATGCAATGATAAGTGGAGAGAATGGAATTATGGGGACAATATGTTTTTATCCTTGTTTAAAAGGGAGTGTTCTTATTTATGAAATTGATCATTTACCACATTCTCAAACATGCCAAGGAGGAATTTTTGCATTTCATATTCATGAAGGAAGTTCGTGTCAAGATTCGCAAGGACATTATAATCCCCAAAACTGTGAACATCCTCATCATTTAGGAGATCTGCCTTCACTTTTTGCGACAGATGGAAAAGCATGGGCAATTGTTTATATTGATAAGTTTAAACCTGAAGATGTTATTGGAAGAACAATTATTATTCATGAACATGAGGATGATTTTCATAGTCAACCATCAGGGAATTCTGGAAGTAAGATAGCATGTGGAGAGATTAGAGGATTTAAGGGAATGGATTGTGTAGAAAGACAGTAAATAGGGGACTATTTATTGTTTTTTTATATAAGAATTGTAAGATCAATAGTAAGTGGTTCATTTTAGGGATTGTATATAAATGAAAATGAGAAAATATATAAAAATAATAGATGAAAAATTGATGATGAAAGATATATGAGAGTTTTTTGAATAAAAATATAAAGGAAACCTTTGATTAGATTTCTTTTTGTTTTATAATGAATAAGGTGATTAAATGAAAAAAATAAAAGAAGTTATTGTTGTAGAGGGAAAAACAGATACAGCTATTATCAAAAAGTTATTTGATGTTGAAACGATAGAAACACACGGATTAGGTATTGATGATCAGGTTTTAGACTTTATAGAACAAGCTCAACAAAAAAGAGGTGTTATTATTCTCACTGATCCAGATTATCCAGGTATGAAAATAAGAAATGAAATAATAAAAAGAGTTCCTCATGCTAAACATGCATTTATTGATAAGAAAGATGCTATTGGCCATAAAAAATTAGGAGTTGCAGAAGCAAGAGAAGAGGCTATTATACAAGCATTGGAGAATGTTGTTACATTTTCTAATCAAGAAGAATCTATTTCTTGGGATGAATTTATATCTTTAAATATTATTGGAAATAAAAAAAGAAGAATGGAAATATATCAGCAATTTCATTTGGGTTATGGGAATGTAAAAACTTTATTCAAAAGATTAAATTTAACTCAAGTAACTAAACAAGATATTATTGATAAATGTGGAGAATAACATGAATTATACTAAGTTAGGAAAGACAATTTCTTATATATTAAGACATCATCCAGAAGAATATCATTTAGAATTAGATGAAGGTGGATGGATTTGTATAAAAGATTTATTTGAGGCCTTAAAAGAACGATTTCAAGAATTAGATATTCATGATATATATAATATTATGAATCATTCTGATAAAAAACGCTATGAAATAAAAGATGGTAAAATAAGAGCTATATATGGACATTCCCTATCTCAAAAAATAGAATATCAGTCAAGTATACCACCAGATTACTTGTTTCACGGAACAGCACATCGATTTTTGCCATCAATTATTCAAAAAGGATTATTATCAATGGATAGACAATACGTTCACTTGTCACAAGATATAGATACAGCTATAAAAGTGGGAAAACGCCACGACAAGCAACCTGTCATTTTAAAAGTCCATGCTAAAAAAGCTTATAATGATCATATTTTATTTTATAAAACACAAGATCAAGTATGGTTGTCTGAAAGTATTCCATCAAAGTATTTAGATATTATTAAAGAATAAAAAACCTCCTTTTGGAGGTTTTTACATTCTAAGCATTTTTAATAAGATATACTTTTTTAACATTAGAAACATCAGAAATACTTGTATTTTGACTTAAGGCTTTCCATACAACTAATGAAATAATAAAATCAACAGAACTATGTACAATTGTACCTAATCCAACAAGACCAAATACCATATAGCAGAATGCTTGAATATCCATACCAGCACCATAGTAGAATGGTACAACAACAATCATTTCACCAAGTGCATGTATAACAGCGATAGCCAAGTTAAATCCTAAAGTTTTAATAGGTGATTGGAATAAATCTGAATGCTTCATAATATAGTATCCACCAAATGCAGCCCATATAACATGAGATAAGGCTCTTAAAACAACAACATCTGGAAATCCTGCTAAAAAGAAACCTAGAGTTGTTCCCAATGCTACAGCAATTGAAACTTGTGGTGAAATAAATAAAGCGACCATAATAGCAACATGTGATGCTAAAGTAAATGACATTGGACCAATTTGTATTTTAATTGGTGAAATCATAGGAATAACAATTCCTACAGCAATAAGTAAAGCTGACAAAGTCATAGTTAATATCTTTTTATGTGTATTCATAATAATATACCCCTTTTAAATAATATTTACATATGTCTTGACATATGTTATGACTATTATAGTCTTTATTTTATATTTGTCAACAATAAAGTTATTTTATAAAACTCAAGAAATTTATTATGGTATAAAAAGATAGATTAATAAAAGTGTAATATTATAAATGTTTTATATAATAAAAAAGGATTATTTTGTAAATAAATAACCCTTTTCATTTAATGATTTTTTAATACGTTCAAAAGTTTCTTGATCCTGACATTTGATTGTATGTAGGTGTAAGCCATTAGTTAATTGACTTAACGGTTTAGCATCATTAGCATTGACATTTTTGATAAATTGGTCAACATCATAACGAGAAGATAAATGAAGATTACCACTCAACTGTCCATAAATAGGATGTTCTACAATGACATCAACAACATACCCTCCTAAATCAACAATTGTATATAATTCATCAGCCAAATCTTTCTTTTCATGATTAACAGCAATAGTATATAAATGATTTTGCTTCTTATCTTCTAAAACATAACCTCTAGGAGTTGCTATAATATCTGTTCCACTTGCTCTTATAAGAGCAACATCTCCAACAATAATCTGTCTAGAAACCCCAAAATGCTTAGCTAAAGTAGATGCAGAAATAGGCTTTTCACTTTTTTGAATTGTTTCAATAATTTTCTCTCTTCTATCCATGATTATTACACCTCATCACAAATTATATATGATTTTCATTTTAAAATAAAGAAAAAGTCAATGATAACAAAAGAAAGGTGTATTCTTTTTTTTGTTTTTAGATTATAATATTTTTTAGGTGAGAACATGAAAGATATAGCTAAAAAATCAAATACAGAATATCTATTAAATAAATATCATTTAAAAGCTTCTAAAAAGTTTGGTCAAAACTTTTTAATTGACTTAAATACTATTAAAAAAATTGTTGAAAAAACACCAATTGATAATCAAACATGTGTTATTGAAATTGGACCAGGAATTGGTGCTTTAACAGAACAACTTGCTCAAAAAGCAGGAAAAGTGATATGTTTTGAGATTGATACAAGACTTAAAGATGTATTAGATGAATCATTATCAGAGTATCATAATGTAGATATTATTTTTCAGGATTTTTTAACAGTTGATCTAAAGAAAATTGTTGAAGAGTGTGGTTATCAAAAAGTATGTATTGTTGCTAATTTACCTTATTATATTACGTCAGATATTATAGAATATATTATTGTCTCTCAGGCACCACTTTATAGTATACATGCAATGGTTCAAAAAGAAGTGGCACAAAAACTTACAGATGAAAACTATACAAGTCCATTGACATTGATGATAAAAAGTGTTGGAAATATTTCATTGGATATGAATATATCTAAAAATGTTTTTGAGCCAGTGCCACATGTTGATAGTGCCATTATTTCTATATATTTACAAAACCAATATAATCCTCTATTAACACAAATATTAAAAAAGTCTTTTACTCAAAAAAGGAAAACGATTTATAATAATCTTAAAGAATTATTTAACGAAAATACAAATGATATACTTTTAAAATGTGATATTGATATAAAAAAACGACCTGAACAATTAACAGTAAATGATTATTTAAAACTCACAAAATATTTATAATTTCATATATTAATATGGTGAGATTATGAAAATAGGAGATTATGTTGTTAGAAAGAAATATAACAGAGATATTCTTTTTGAAATATTTGATATTCAAGAGCATATTTATTATTTAAGGGGTGTTGAGTTAAGACTAATTGCAGATAGTGATATTGATGATTTAGAACTTAGTGAAATACAACCTTATCAAGATGATCATTTTTCTATTGAAAGACAGCCGATGTTAAGAGGAAAGGTTCTACATTTAGATGGTGATGAAAAGTATTTAAAAATGTGTCAAAAGAAGTACCAAGAATTACGTATTCGAGCTGATTGTTATTATATGAAAGAACATCAGATGAAAGATAGGGTCTATGAATTATTAGAAAAGCATAAGCCTCAGATTCTTGTTGTTACAGGTCATGATGCTTTAAGGAAAAATAAAGATAAAACAAATATAGATAATTATCAACATTCTAAAGATTTTATGGAAACAATTCAAAATGCACGACAATATGAAGATGACAAAGATGCGTTAATTATTATTGCTGGGGCATGTCAATCATATTATGAAATGTTATTAGCAAGTGGTGCAAATTTTGCTTCTAGTCCAAAGCGTATTAATATTCATGCGTTAGATCCTGTTTATATTGCAAGTTTGATTGCTAATGAAAGTGTAAGAAACTATGTTGATGTTGAAGAAATTATTAATCATACATCACACAGACAACAGGGCATAGGTGGAATAGATACTAAAGGAGTTGCAAGAAAGATATACCCAACGAAAGGATGATAAAATGAAAATCAGAGCATATGCAAAAGTCAATTTAGCACTAGATGTTGTAAGAAGAAGAGAAGATGGTTATCATGAATTAGATATGATTATGGCACCTATTGCATTACACGATTTAATTTATATTGATAGAATAGATCATGGTATTGAAATTACATCAAATAGCTATAGAATGCCTACTGATAAGAAAAACATTATGTATCAGGTTGCAGATATTCTTATTCAAAGATATAACATTCCTTATGGTGTAAAGATTCATATCTATAAACATATACCAACTCAAGCAGGATTAGCTGGAGGAAGTGCTGATGGAGCAGCTGTTTTAAAGGCTATGAATCAGATGTTTCGTTTGGGACTTTCGTTGGATCAACTTGCTGCAATAGGAAAAGAAGTAGGAGCTGATATTCCATTTTGCATATATGAAAAAATGGCACTAGTAAGAGGAATTGGGGAGAAATTAGAGTTTATTCAAAATGATTTCCATTGTTATTTATTGTTGGTCAAACCTAAAAAAGGTGTTTCTACTAAAAAGTCATTTGGAATGCTTGACTTGAATCATGCAGTTCATCCACAAGTTCTAGAGCTAAAAGCTGGTATTGAGGAAAACAATTTGAAAAAGGTTGTCACACATTTAGGAAATACTTTAGAAGGTCCATCAATTGATATGGTTCAAGACATACAAACGATTAAAGAAGAACTTATTGATTTAGGATTTGATGGAGCACTTATGTCAGGAAGTGGGTCTTGTGTTTTTGGGATGACACAAGATAAAAATAAACTTGATGAAGGATATGAATTTTTCAAAAATAAATATTATTTTGTTAGAAAAACACAAATACTTCACGAAGAGGAAGAAAAATATAACAAATCGTAAAAGTATTTCTTCTTTCCTCTTTTTTTTTTATTCAATTTTTGTTAGAATAGTGGCGGTAAGGAGAGAATAAAATGAAAATTTATGCCATTGTATTAGCTGCGGGAAAAGGAACTCGCATGAAGTCTCAAAAACCAAAAGTTGTACATGATGTTTTGTATAAACCAATGATTAATCATGTTGTAGATGAATTAAAATTAATGGGAGTAGATGAAACAATTGTTGTTGTAGGTCATGAGGCACAACAAGTTGAAGCAATTGTGGATGATGTTGCTTTTGTTTATCAAAGAGAACAATTAGGAACTGGGCATGCTGTTTTGCAAGCAAAAGAACTCTTAAAAGAAAAAGAAGGAATTACGCTTGTTTTAAATGGAGATGCTCCATTGATTAGAAAAGAAACTTTACAAGGCTTAATTGCATTTCATATGAATAATCATAATCATGCAACTGTCATGAGTGCAGATTGTGATGTGTCAACTCACTATGGAAGAATCGTAAAAGATAAAGAGCAAGTGATTGGGATTGTAGAGTATAAAGATTTACAAGACAATCAAATGGATATAACTGAAATGAATACTGGAGAATATTGTTTTGATAATCAAGCATTATTTGAAGCGTTAGATGAAGTTACAAATAACAATGCCCAAAATGAATATTATCTTACTGATGTGATTAGTATTATGAATACAAAAGGATTAAAGGTCGATGCTTATAAGATTGATGATTTTAATGAAGTAGGTGGAATTAATGATCGCCAAGCATTGGCTGAGGCAACACAAATTCTAAGAGATAGAATTAATCAGGAACATTTGTTAAATGGTGTAACGATTATAGATCCAAGTCATACTTATATTGGAAGAGATGTTGTTATTGGTGAAGATACAATTATTGAGCCAGGATGTATTTTAAAAGGAAAGACAGTTATTGGAAGTGATTGTCATATTGGACCTTATTGTGAATTTGATAATGTTGTCGTGAAAGATCATGTTGAGATTAAATTCTCTGTTATTAGTGATTCTATTATAGAAAACGGTGTTGATATTGGACCATATGCAAGATTAAGAACAAATTGTCATATTTTAGAGAATGTTCATATGGGAAATTTCGTAGAAATGAAAAAAGCTGTATTTGGAAAGAATAGTAAGGCTGCTCACTTAACTTATATTGGCGATGCTGAAGTTGGAAGTGATGTCAATATTGGTTGTGGAACAATTACTGTTAACTATGATGGAAAGAACAAGTCATTAACGAAAATTAAAGATAATGCATTTATTGGATGTAATTCAAATCTTGTTGCACCAGTAACAATAGAAGAAAATGCTTTTATAGCCGCTGGTTCTACAATTACAAAAGATGTAGAGCAAGATGCAATGGGAATTGCCAGAGCAAAACAAGTTAATAAAGAAGGATACAGTAAAGTATTAGAAGAAAAAAGATTGAAAGAATTTGAAAAAAGAAATAAATAGAGTGGAAAAAAGGGGTAGACAATGAAAAACAAAATTACAGTATTTGCTTTATCAGCAAGTCAAGATTTAGCTAAAAGTATTGCAAACAAATTAGGAACAGAATTAGGAAAGTCAAGAGTTCATCATTTTGCAGATGGGGAAATATTGGTGGAAATTGAGGAGTCAGTTCGTGGAAAGGATGTATTTATTGTACAATCTACATCTAATCCAGTTACTGAAAATTTAATGGAAATCTTAGTCTTAACTGATGCGTTAAAAAGAGCATCAGCAAAAGAAATCACAGCTGTTATTCCATATTTTGGATATGCTAGACAAGATCGTAAGGCTAAGCCAAGACAACCAATTACATCTCGATTAGTTGCTGATTTATTAACAACAGCAGGTGTAGATCGTGTTGTTACTGTTGATTTACATGCAAGACAAATTCAAGGGTTCTTTGATATTCCAGTAGACGAAATGGAAGCATTGCCTTTAATCTATAAATACTTTGTTGATAAGGGTGTAAATGATCTTTGTGTTGTATCACCAGATCATGGGGGAGCAACTCGTGCAAGAAAGTTATCAGAACGTTTAGATTGCCCAATTGCTATTATTGATAAAAGAAGACCTAAACCAAATGTTGCTGAAGTTATGGGAATTATTGGAGATGTTTCTGGTAAGAACTGTATTTTAGTTGATGATATGATTGATACTGCTGGAACAATTTGTGCTGGTGCTGAAGTTCTAAAAGAGAAAGGTGCTAAAGATGTGTATATCGCATGTACACATGGTGTTTTATCTGGACCAGCTGCTCAAAGACTTCAAGATTGTTCAGCAAAAGAAGTAGTTATTACAGATACAATTGCTATTCCTGAAGAAAAAAGATTTGATAAGTTAGTGCAAGTGACAGTTGCTGATTTACTAGCACATACTATTGAAAATATAGAAAATAATTTACCTGTAAGTGATGTTTTTACACAATATCATTTTTAGATAATATTTATTAAAGATAAATCTCGTTATTTGTGAAGACAGATAACGAGATTATTTTATATATAGAAATAGAATAAGATACATAATTGTAGGAATTATTAAGATTGATGAAAGCACTGTTATTGATGTTGGATTAAAAATGTATTTTTGAAGTTAGATTGAAGAATAGTTATGAGCTATTCTTTTTTTAATATTTGTATATAATTATTGAAAATTGTAATAATGAAGATAGAGATTGAAGCTGTTCGATAAATATACATAAATGTGAACAAATTATGATAATAATTTGTTAAATAAACAAATAAATATGGGTTTTATATATATAAAAACGTGAAAAAAGACGATAAATACGCCATTAATTGAAGAATGTCTGTTTAGAAATTTGACAAATATATATTTTTCTGATATTATGCCCTAGGGTGAAAGGAATGTACTTCAATACACACACACATCTTAATAGTGATGAATTATATGAAAAGAGAGAAGAACTTATCCAACATGCATTAGATAATCAAGTCAAAAATATTGTTGTGGCTGGATATGATTTGAAGTCTTCTCAAAGAGCAGTCAAGATAGCTAATGAATATTCGTTTATATATGCTACAGTAGGAATTAGTCCTAATGATTGTCTTCATACAACAGATGATGAATTAAAAGAAATAGAAGTACTACTTCAGGATCCACGTGTTGTTGCCTTAGGTGAAATTGGGCTTGATTATTATTGGGATGATGTTCCTCGTGATAAACAAAAAGAAATTTTTATAAAACAAATTCAAATTGCAAAGAAATACAATAAACCTATTGTTATTCATGCAAGGGATGCCTATGAAGATACGTATGATATCTTAAAGCAAGCAGCACATCGCGGCATCATGCATTGTTATAGTGGTTCTGTAGAAATGGCAAAAAGATATATTGATATAGGATTTTATATATCTTTAGCTGGACCAGTTACTTTTAAAAATGCAAAAGTACCAAAAGAGGTCGCGATAAAAATTGGTATTGATCATTTAATGATCGAAACAGACTGTCCTTATTTAACACCTCATCCGTTTAGAGGAAAGTTGAATGAGCCAGCAAATGTTGTGTATATTGCCCAGGAAATAGCAAAGCTAAAGAACATGGAGATAGAAGACGTTGCTAGAATCACAACATTTAATGCCAAAGAATTGTTTGGGATTAAATAAGGAGGAAAATTTTATGTTAAAAAAAGCTAAAGAGGTTATTGTCTCGGCTAACAGCCGTACAAAATGTATTTTAGCAGTCGCTTGTGTATACTTGATTGTTATTTTTGCAACAGTAACGACAGGCGCAGTTAATCAAGTTATGAATTATATTCCAACAGTTGATATCAAGTTAAAAGATGGTGTTGACAAGGAAAAAAGATATCTTGTTAAGCAAGATACAGTGAAAAATGTACTCACTGAATTAGATATTGAATTAAATAAGGGAGATACTGTTAATAAGAAATTAAATAGTATTATTCAACAAAATGATTCATTAAAAATTACAAGATTAGAAACAAGTACAATTACAAAGATTGAATCTATTCCTTATAAAACAGTTGTGAAGGGAAAAGGTGGATGGAGTAAGACTGTAACTCAAAAAGGAAAAAATGGTCAAGTTAAGAAAACTTATTTAGTGACTTACTCTAATAAAAAAGAAGTTTCTAGAAAAGTTATTAAAGAAAAAGTTATCAAAAAACCTGTTAATAAAGTCATTAAAAATGGTGGAATTCAAAAAGGAACAACCTTTACTGGAAGGTTAACTCTTTATGGAGGAGATTGTAGAGGGTGTAGTGGAAGAAGTGCATCAGGATTAAAACTATCTCCAAGTAGTGGAGTAAATAATTCTAAAACACCATATTTAAAATATAAAGGAAAGAAGTATTATTGTTTAGCTGCCGATCGTTCTATTCCTTTTGGAACAATCATTAAAATTTCTAACCATAATCTAAGAACTAAGTCAACAATTTATGGAATAGTTGTAGATCGTGGAGGAGCTATTAAAGGAAATAAAATAGATATTTTTAATGGTAGTGAAAGAGGAAGAAAGTACTTTAGTGGTGGGACTTCAACACGTACCAAGTTTGAAATTGTATCGCTAGGTAGTGGTAGAGCATATTTCTGGAAGTAAAGTAAGTTTAAAAAACTATAAATGTTTGAAGGGTCGTTTCAGACTCTTCTTTTTTTTAGACCGAAAACTTATTCTTGTTAGTGTTTTTTATTGTAATTGTGTAATAGTTTTTGACTATACATGATTCAATTTAGCTCTTTTAAAATTGAATATTTCATTTGTATTAGAAAGTCATTTCGTAGTTCTAAAAAGATTGAAAGGTAAATTTTACCATACAAATTTTTGTGATATTATAATAGATTGTTGAGAGATTGTTATTCTTTTTTTATTATGTTATGATTCTGTTATAAAGGAGTAATAGATTTATGATATGCAAAGAATGTTATACTGATCAAAAGAGAATAACACCATTAGTAAAACCTTTAGAATGTTTACAAAATCATACACAATATATTTGTGGAACATGTGGACGTTGTATATGTATTGAAAAAACATGTCGTAGCGGTTTGCAAAGATGGAACTTTCCTTTCCAAACACTAGAAATGGCTAAACTTTATATAAGGGTAGCAGATTATACTATGAAAAAGTGTTGTGGTATTTATGAGATTATCAATGATAAGGGAAGAAAGTCTTATAAAATTTTTGCTAGCCAAGATGATTTATTACATTATCTCAAAAAGAATACGGATAAAACATGCCAAACACAAAAACCATTATTTTCTATGAATCAGTATCATGAATACCCAAACACTCAAGTACGAAGATTGACATATGATGAAGTACAAAACTATTTAAAAGAAAGGTGTATATGAAAAAAAGGAAGTATTCTTCCTAATTAAGTGAACAATATCCAGTTTGTTCTATAATATATTGTCCTTGTGGAGAAAGCAGAAACTCTTTGAGTTTTTTGACATTCTCTTTTTCATTTGATTTCAATGTCACACAATATAAATAAGTAGAAATAGGATATTTTTGGTTTTTAATATTTTCAACAGTCGGATAAACATTATCAATAGATAATATTTTAACATTTTTTTCTTGATGAAGCCCTTCTAAAAAATATTTAAACGTATAACCAATAGCTCCATCTTCATTATAATATTCAGCAACTTCTTGAATAATACCTTCCATAGCTGATTGCATTTCATAAGTTACAGGTTCTTTAAGAGTAACATCTTTCATAAAATAGTTCATCATAGCTTGACTACCAGATCTTTCAGGTCTTTGAAAAGCAATAATATCACAATCTTTTCCACCAACACTTTTCCAATTGGTAATATCGCCATGATAGATACTTTTAATATCTTTGGACTTTAAATTACTGATAACATTCTTTTCATTAACAAAGAAAACAAATGCTTCTCTACCAATAGGTGTGTATTCTAATTCTACACCTGCTTTTTTTGCCTCTTCTAGTTGATCTTGTGAAGGTTTGGCACCAAAAAACATATCAACCTCTCCATCAAATAAACGAGTATATCCAGTAGAACTATTATAAAAAGTAACAATTTTGCCATTGTCAGCATCATTATATTTAGCATAATCCTTCTCTATTTTAGCAATATCTTTATAGGTTGCATTTGCTATTGCAGCATAAACAGGATAACAGGCTTCAGCTCCATCTAAAATAGGCATATCTTTTTCATCTTCTATAATTAATGAGCTTTTTTGTGGAAGTTTAACCAATTGATTATTTTCAGTATATGGATAAAAAGGCGATAAATCTGTGCTAGAAAATCCATTCATATATTCAAAATCATGTCCTTTATATTTTTGTGAGGGAGATGTCTTATAAAAATAGAAATCTATTCCCAGTGATAATATCATGCAAATGCATGTAAGAACTATTTTTTTCTTATTGATTTTAGGTTTAACAATATAATAACATAATATAAGTTCAACGGTATTTATAATTAAGATAAGAATAATTGAAAACATGTAGGAATGTAAAAATAATGATAAAAAATAGAAAATACAATAAGGAGCATTCACTAAGATGAATATATTCCAAATAGGATGAAGAGTTATTCCTTGAGATACAATTAAACATAAGGGTAATAATAAATAAGATAAAATATTAATAATAAGAATCGTTTTAAAAGTATAATGATCTATCTGTTGAGATGAAAATTGATAATATATAATAAGAATAATTAAGAAAAGTCCTGAGATATATATAGAATCAATACCAAAATTTAGACAAGGAAGACATAATAGATAAAAGACAATAACAGGTAAAAAAATAAATTTTAAATAATGAGATAAATATTTCATAGAAGTCCCTCCCTATTTCAGCATAACATAAGTATATGGAAAAAATATGAAAAAAAACCTCTCTTAAAGAGAAGTTTCAACTAAAATACAAGCTAGAATAGGCGTGATGCCAACATTCTTCATATAATCTAGTAATTCATCATCATAAGTTTGAGGTTGCATCCATGCATAATGAATACCTAGACTTGTCATTTCGTCAATATAGCTATAAGCATGCTTTTTATTCACAACAAAGATAACAACATCTATAGGTCCATCAATATCTTCTAATGAAGAGTATAATGATATACCATCAACACTATCATAAATAGGAGAAATACCATAGACATCATAATTTCTATCACGAAGTCTTTTAAATATTTTATAACCATATTTATCTTTGTCTTGTGAAACGCCAATAACAGCGAAATGGTAATACTTTTTTAAAATATCTTTTGGTTCCATAACATCACCCAAAAATATTATAACACAGTCAAAAGTCATAATCTATTCAATGTTTTTAAAATTGATTAAAGTTATAAATTATGCTATAGTTTAGTAGCAATCAAGGAGTGTGATAGAAATGTATGATGTTATTGTTGTAGGTGGAGGACATGCGGGAATTGAAGCATGTTTGGCTTCATCAAGAATTGGGAAAAAGACGTTATTAGTGACTTCTCATTTTGAAAATGTTGGATCATTACCTTGTAATACATCTATAGGAGGACCTGCAAAAGGAATCATTGTTCGAGAGATTGATGCTTTGGGAGGACAGATGGGAAAAACTTCTGATGCAACTTATCTTCAATTAAAAATGTTGAACACAGCTAAAGGTCCAGGTGTTCAGTCTTTACGTGCTCAAGCAGACAAAAAGGCATATCCAAGATATATGCAAAATACTTTAAAACAACAAGATAATCTTGATATTGTTGAGGGTATGGTAGAAGACTTGATTATTGAGAATAATGTAGTTAAGGGTGTTATCTTAGATACTGAGGAAAGTTATGAAGGAAGAACTGTTATTTTAACAACAGGAACATATCTTAAGGCAGAAGTATTATGTGGAGATCAAAAGACACCAAGTGGTCCAGATCAAGAGCGTCAATCTTTATTTCTATCAGATAAATTAAAAGAATTAGGTTTTAGGATTCAAAGACTTAAAACAGGGACACCTCCACGTGTTGAAATAAATAGTGTTGATTATGCTAAAACACAATTACAACCTGGAACAGACGAACCATTAGCATTTAGTTATGAAACAACATCATATATACCAATAGACGAGCAAACTCCTTGTTATTTAACATATACAAATGAAAAAACACATCAAATCATTAAAGATAATTTACATAAATCAAGCATGTATTCTGGTATTGTGAAGGGGATTGGACCAAGATATTGTCCATCAATTGAAGATAAGATTGTTAAATTCTCTGATAAACCACAACATCAAATCTTCTTAGAACCAGAATCAAAGGAAATGAATACAATTTATGTTCAAGGATTTTCTACATCATTACCCCATGATATTCAAGAAGAGATGATTAGAACGATCCCAGGATTAGAAAATTGCCAAATTTTAAAATATGCTTATGCAATAGAATATGATGCTATTGATCCACTACAATTATGGCCATCGTTAGAAACAAAGGTCATTAAGAATTTGTATACAGCTGGTCAAATCAATGGAACAAGTGGTTATGAGGAAGCTGCGGCACAAGGGTTAATTGCAGGTATTAATGCAACTAAAAATATTGATGGAAAAGATCCATTAGTATTAAAAAGAAATGAGGCATATATTGGGGTTATGATTGATGATCTTGTAACAAAAGGAACAAAAGAACCTTATCGTATGTTAACATCACGTGCTGAATATCGTTTATTATTAAGACATGATAATGCAGATGAAAGATTGAGACAGTATGGTTATGATGCACATTTGGTTAAAGAAGACGTTTATCAAGCTTATCTTGATAAAATGAATCGTATTCATGAAGAAATTGAAAGATTGGATACAATACGCTTTACACCTAAGCATGAAATTAATGATATGTTAGAGTCATTAGGTTCATCAAGACTCAATGAAGGTATAAGTGCAAAGGCATTGTTACAAAGACCAGAATTAGATTATCAAAAGATAAAGCCTTATATAGGAGAAACAAACCTTACAAAAGAAGAAGAAAAAAGAGTGACTATTCTTATTAAATATAAAGGATATATTGATAAGGCTTTACGACAAGTAGAGAAAATGAAAAAAATGGAAGAAAAACAAATTCCTAAAGATTTAGATTATAATGATGTTTTGAATTTATCATTAGAGGCTAAACAAAAATTATCAGAAATCAAACCATTAACAATCGCTCAAGCATCAAGAATTTCTGGTATCAATCCAGCAGATATATCAGTATTACTTATTCATTTAAAGCAACATTATTAAAGAGGACAATATGAATCAAGAACAATTTATACAAATATTAAAAAATAAGGGAATTACTTTATCAGATAAACAAATCCAACAATTTGAATTATATTATCAAACATTAATAGAATGGAATGAAAAAATGAATCTTACAGCAATTACTCAAAAAGAAGATGTATATTTAAAACACTTCTATGATTCATTAACCATATCATTTGATTATGTTTTAGATCATCAATCATTATGTGACATAGGAGCAGGTGCAGGTTTTCCATCAATTCCTCTAAAAATTGTATACCCTCATTTAAAAATTACAATTGTAGATTCACTTACAAAACGTATTACATTTTTAAATCATCTTATTCAAGTTTTGAAACTAGAACATGTAGAAGCAATAAGTGCAAGAGCAGAAGACTATGCTAAGAATCATAGAGAATCGTTTGATATAGTTACAGCAAGAGCAGTTGCAAGATTAAATATTTTGGATGAATTGTGTTTACCATTAGTAAAGAAGGATGGTTATTTTATAACATTAAAAGGTTTGAAAGCAAAAGAAGAGTTATTAGAAGCTAAAAAAGGAATTGAAATCTTAGGTGGAGAAGTTGTTAAAGAGATTGATTTTACACTAACAGATGAAAATGATCATCGTTGTAATATTTATATTCATAAACAAAAAGAGACACCTGTGAAATATCCAAGACAATATGGGAAAATAAAAAAGAAACCATTATAAGAGATAGACAATCTGTCTCTTTTGTTTTACAACAAAAAATGATATAATATGGGACGAAGTGAGGAGTGATAAAGTGAAAGAACCTGTATATAAATTTATAGATATTCATAACATTATTGCAAATGAAAAGCAACCAAGAACACACTTTGAAAAAGAAAAAATACAAGAACTTGCTGTATCTATCCAACAAAATGGTTTATTACAGCCTATTGTTGTAAGACCATATGATGGAAAATATCAAATTGTTGTAGGAGAACGTCGTTATAGAGCTTGTAAACTTGCAAATATTAGCGAAGTTCCATGTATTGTACAAAAACTAGATGAGAAAGAAACAGCAACTGCTGCTATTGTTGAAAATATTCAAAGAGAAAATCTTTCACCAATAGAAGAAGCATTAGCATATCAACAATTATTAGATACACAAGATTTAACACAAGAACAATTAGCACAACGTGTTGGGAAGAAACAATCAACAATAGCTAATAAACTAAGATTATTACAATTACCAATGACAGTACAAGAAGCTGTGAGAAGAAGAGATATTACTGAAAGACATGCAAGAGCTTTGTTAAAACTTGATTCAACATCTAAGCAAAATAATATGTTAAGAGAAATTTTAGCTAAGGGTTGGAATGTAGAACAGACTGAACAAAAGATTAAAAGTAAAATTGAAACAAAACCAAAGAAAACAAAAACAAAGAGAATTTCTCAAAACTTAAAAATTGCATTAAATACATTAGATCAAGCTATTCAAATGATAGAGCAATCTGGAGTAGCAGTTAGTTTAGAAACAAGAGATAGTGATGATGAAATCGTTTATACAATTAAAATGAAAAAATAAGCCACAAAAGTGGTTTATTTTGTTTGGAGGAAAAAAAGATGAAAGGTTATATATTTGATATGGATGGAACTTTGTTGGACTCTTTGGATGCCTGGGTAAATATTGGCAATAGGTATCTAGAAAGTTTAGGATTAGCACCTGCCACTGATCTAGATGAAAAACTTAATCACATGGCATTAAGTGATGGTTCCAAATATGTTAAAGAAAGATTTCATTTAAAACAAACAACAGATGAAATTATTGCAGGTATTAGAAATATAATTAATAACAAATACGCATACGAAATAGATCTTAAAGAAGGTGTTAGAGATTTTTTACAGGAATGTAAGGAAAAACAATATAAAATGTGCGTTTTAACAGCAAGTGATTCCCAACTTGCTAAAAAGGCATTCCAAAGATTAGGGATATTAGAGTATTTTGAAGATGTCTATGCATGTCATGAAATAGGATTAACAAAGAAAGATCCTCAAAGTTATATTGAAATAGCCAAAAAGATGCAGTTATTACCACAAGAATGCACTGTTGTGGAAGATGCATTATATGCTATTAAAACAGCAAAAGAAGCGGGCTTCTATGTAAAAGCAATATATGATAAAGCAAATCAGCATGAGTGGGATAGTATTAGTAAGGAAGCTGATGAGAGCTATTATACATTTAAAGATATGAAAATATAAAAAAGACAAATTTGTCTTTTTTATATTTGTGAAAAACTTGACAGCTTGCTACTCAATACTTATTTACAATCTTGATGATGAATCTCTTTTCCATCTAATATAGGAGGAAATGACTCTTTAACAAATGAACCTACAACAACATGAATTTTTTTAGGAATAATTGTTGGTAATTGTTCATATTGAATAAATGCTGAGTATCTTTTCTTATGAGAGTTACGTATTGTAACTAAGAGTCTATTCTTTTTTCTGTCAATGTGAACAACTTCTACATCTTCAAAATAATATATATCTGAATTACCACATTTCTTTGAAGCCGCTTCAAATATGTTTGAAAATTCTTGGTAATATTCCCAATGACTTTGTACTTTAGCTGTTTCATCTTTTTGTTGAATTTTTGTTTGAACATTTCCAGAATATCCACAACCTACTAATAAGATTATTAATATAATAAATTTTAATATTTTCACTTTTATCACCCTTTCATAAAACATGATGTATAAGACATATAGTTTATTGGTGTTTTTTATAAAGAATATAGAAAATAATTAAAATATTAAGGCTACTTAGTATATAAATATCATTATATTGATAGTGTTCAAATTGAATAATAAAATTATTCGTATTTTCTTCTATCATTTTTGGATTACTTTCTTTCTTAACTTCTAGATTATCTTTATTGAGTTTAATATGATATTGAGGAATAATAATTGAATTAAAAGTAGGTTGTTTATTTTGATAAAGATAAATACAAAAGCAAATAGATATAATTAATATGAGTTGAGGAATAAAAAGATTTTTTTTATTTTTTGGAATATGAAGTATATCTTTAAGTTCATCTTTTTGATAGACATAATATGAATCAATATCTTTATTCATCTTTTTTAATATTTTTCTATTCATGAATATTTCTCCTTATCTTTTGAATTGATTGATGGTATAACCAAATGCAAGTATTTGTAGGTTTATTTAGGAATTGACTTATTTCTCTAAACTTAAATCCATTTAATTTAAATATCATAACTTCTTTTTCTTGATCATTTAATAATTGAAAGCATTGTTCTATAAATAAATTATTATTTATTTTTGGTATTGTATTATTACTTAGTTCAATAGAATCTATATCAATATTCTGTTTCCTTTTTCTATATACAAGATATGTTTCATTTCTTATTAAAGAATAGAGCCATGAT
The DNA here is from genome assembly GCA_021768625.1 of Candidatus Stoquefichus sp. GTDB lineage: Bacteria > Bacillota_I > Bacilli_A > Erysipelotrichales > Coprobacillaceae > MGBC163490. The sequence continues at coordinate 43,642 of JAETUM010000009.1, forward strand.
TTTGCATTTGTATGAGGTAATAATTTTGGAGATAAAGAAGATAACTTCATACAAACATTTTGAACAACGTCATTTGCTTCATCATCTTTAAGTATTGAAAAAGCAATTGTGAAGATGAGACGAGAGTAATTATTATAAAATTCATTAAATGCATTTTCATCTTTTTCAGTTAACTTTTTTAATAACTTTTCTAATCTCATCATTATTCACCTCTTTTACTAGATAAAATTTATTTGATTTTTATTGGAAAAAAAAGGACAAATTATTGTCCTTCTTCAAAAGTAATGCAAACTGGAGCGGGAATTTCCAATTCTGAGTCACTTAATAATAGTTTTTCATTTTGTTCATCAAAGGTAAGAAGTTGTAATTTATTATCTTTTTGACATCCTACAATAAGATATTGATCATTAATAATATTAAAATCTCTAGGCTCTTTTCCTGTATGAACCATATACAATAAAGAAATTTTACCTGTTTCTTTATTTACACGATACATAGCAATACTATCATGTCCACGATTAGATACAAATAAATGTTCACCATTAGAGGTCATACGAATGGCTGATGCACTAGAGAACCCTTTAAAGTGTCGTGGAATACAATGTATAGCTTGAATCAAACTGAAACGTCCTTCATTATATTTAAAAACCATAATATTATTAGCAATTTCATTAACTAGATACGCAAATTTTCCATCAGGTGAGAAAATCATATGTCGAGGACCTGAACCAGGTAAAATATTTAATGTAAAATCTTTATCCTCCATGAGTACACCCTGATGATAACGATACATAACAACTTTATCGGCTCCAAGGTCAACAGAATAAACAAATTGATTATCTGGGGTAATGCCTACATAATGAGCATGTGGACCTGTTTGACGTTTTAATAAATCTGGACCTAAACCAACATGTCTAACAGCACTTATTTTTTGAGTAATTGTTTTATTTTCTAATTCATATGAGGCAGTTGCTCCAATATGATAATTAGCAGCAAAAATATATCTTTGATTATTAGCTACACATAAATGAGTATATGATCTACCACTAGAGCTGTAATTATTATTAAGAATAAGTTCATCTTTATGAATAGAAAAACTTCCTAAACCGCCACCATCATTATGAGAACTTGCATTCTTATAAGCAACATATAAAACATGATCTTTTGTAATCATATAAGAGGGATAATCTCTTGTGACAATTTGTTGTATTAATTTCATTTGTAGTGTTTCTTTATCAAGTTTAAGAATATATATTCCTTTATCATCATTTTTTCCATAACTAGAAACATAAAATGTTTTCATAGGTAAACCTCCTTTATATGTCTATTTTAGCATATTCATTATCTATTTACTAATATTGATTTCTATAAAAAAATAAATTAATCCTTTTCTAATACATAATTTTGTAATACAATGATAACATATTAAAAAAGGAGAGATCGTTATGGAAGATAAGTTATTATTAAAACTATTACAAAAAAATGCAAGGATGAAAATTACTGACCTAGCGGCCGCCTTAAATGAATCAAAAGATAACATTATTGAGAGATTAACAGAATTAGAACAAGAAAAAGTGATTTGTGGTTATCATACAATTGTGAATTGGGATCGTACAAATACTGAAATAGTAACAGCATTAATTCAAATTAATGCAAGTCCTGAAAGAGAATATGGTTATGATCGTATTGCAAGTCGCATCTATAAATTTAGTGAAGTAGATACTGTATATTTATTAAGTGGAAGTTTTGAATTTATGGCTATTGTTAAAGGAAAGACAATGCAAGAGGTTGCTCATTTTGTTGCTAGTAAATTAGCATGTTTAGATGGTGTAACAGGAACATCAACATTTTTTGTATTAAAACAATATAAAAATAATGGTGTTATATTAATTGAAGATGAAGATGGAAAGAATGATAGATTGGTGGTGACTCCTTAATATGAATTATGAAGATATGATAAGTGAACGTGCAAAGATTATTAAGCCAAGTGGAATTAGAAAGTTTTTTGATTTGGCGTCTCAAATGGAAGGTGTTATTTCTTTAGGTGTAGGAGAACCTGACTTTACAACACCTTGGGCAATTAGGGAGGCTGCAATATATTCTATTGAAAAAGGTAAAACTTTTTATACAGCTAATCGTGGTTTGTTAGAATTAAGAGAAGAAATTTGTCAATATTATCAAAGAAGATTTCAAGTTTCTTATAATCCAGAAACAGAATGTATAGTGACTGTTGGAGGGTCAGAAGGAATTGATATTGCTTTAAGGGCTTTAGTGAATCCAGGTGATGAGGTCATTGTTTTAGATCCAGGTTACGTTGCTTATGCTCCAGGTGTTGAATTATCTGGAGGAGTAGCAGTACCAATTACATTAAGACATGAGGATCAATTTAAGCTGACTCCTGAATTATTGAAAGAAGCTATTAGTCCAAAAACAAAAGCAATTATATTGAATTATCCTTCAAATCCAACAGGAGGATTTATGACAAAGCAAGATTATGAAAAGATTGTTCCAATTATAAAAGAAGCAGGAATTGCTGTTATTTCTGATGAAATATATGCTGAATTAAGTTATGGGGATGAATTTTGTTCCATTGCCTCATTTGATGAAATTAAGGATCAATGTATTGTTATTAGTGGTTTTTCTAAAGCATTTGCAATGACAGGATGGAGATTGGGATATATTTTATCAAATGAAATATTTTCAAAGATGATGACAAAGATTCATCAATATATTATTATGTCTGCTCCTTCAGCAGCTCAATATGGAGCATTAGAAGGTTTAAGACGTTGCCAAGATGAAGTAGAAAATATGAGAGATTCATATATGACAAGAAGAAACTTTTGCGTGAAAGCATTTAATGATATGGGGCTTGAAACATTTATGCCTCAAGGTGCATTTTATGTTTTTCCTTGCATTAAGTCTACAGGATTAACATCAGATGAGTTCTGTGAAAAACTTTTAGACGATCAAAGAGTTGCATGTGTTCCAGGAACAGCATTTGGACCAGCAGGTGAAGGATTCATTCGTGTGTCTTATGCATATAGCATTGAGGAACTCAAAGTAGCAACAGAAAAAATAAAACAATTTGTTGAAAAATTAAGTAAAGGATAACATCGTTTATCCTTTTTCTTTATTCATAAATTGTTATATAATAATATAAAAAAAGAGAGGTTGATAAAAAGATGAAATTGATTATGCGTGCTGATGACTTAGGATTTAGTGAAGGAGTCAATCATGGTATATGTAAGGCTGTTAAAGATGGCGTTATTACAAGTGTGGGAATTATGACGAATATGGAGGCAGCTAGACATGGATACGAACTGCTTAAAAATGAAAATATTGCATTAGGATTACATACGAATATCTGTGCAGGAAAACCAATAAGTGATCCAAAACTTATTCCTTCATTAGTTCAAGAAAATGGGGAATTTTGTACAAGTAAAGAGATTAGACAGAGGAAAGAAGATACGATTGATGTTAAAGAATGTGAAATAGAGGTAGAAGCACAATTACAAAGATTTATAGAAATAACTGGTAGAAATCCAGACTATTTTGAAGGACATGCAGTATTTTCTAAAAATTTCTTTATTGCTTTAAAAAATGTAGCAAAGAAACATGGACTCTTTTTTGAAAATCCAATAATGGATAAAGAGTGGGAAAAGCAAAATGGAATAGTTGGTTTTCCATTTGCCTCTCTTGATGAAAAAGGATTATACGATCCAAAGGCATTTATGAATCAACATTTAGATATTATTAAAAATAGTCCCTGTGCTATAGCCGTCTTTCATCCAGGATATTTAGATCAATATATATTAACACATTCATCATTTACTTTCATAAGAGCAATGGAATGTGACTTCTTATGTAGTCAATGGTTAAAACAATGGATTAAGGAAAATAATATAGAATTAGTAGATTTTAGAAATTATCAATAAGAAAAAGAGAAGATCACTTTTGATTTTCTCTTTTTAACATTTCTTCATAACTAAACATACAACCACAGTAGTTTTGACGATACATATTGTATTGTTTTGTCATTTGTGTAGATTTTAAATAACCATCATTTTTTTTGAAATCTGCATATAAAAATCTTGGTTTTTCTTTTTGCCATGAGTTTCCAATTTCATTAATCCATTGACTGTTCTTATGGGGAGAAACACTTAAGACTGTTGTCCAATAATCATAATGATTGATTCTTGCATAATCAAAAGCTCTTCTCATTCTTAAGTTATAACATAGTTTACATCTTAAACTTCCTTCAGGAAGTTCTTTAAGAGGATACATATGACTTATCCATTCGCTATGATTATAAGGATCTTCAATAACTTTAATATCTTGATGAAAATCCTGATTGAATTGCTGAATAAAACGAACTAATTCTTGAAATCTACGTTGATATTCTTCAGGTGGATAAATATTAGAATTAGAATAATATATAGTTATATCAAAATACTCACATAATTCTTTGATAACATTACTTGAACATGGTCCACAACAAACGTGTAATAAGAGTGATGGTTTTGTATCACCAATCTTTTTTAATTCTTCTTGAAGCATTAAATAATAATTTGTTTTCATTACTGTATAAACATACAATCACCAAATGAGAAGAAACGATATTTTTCTTCGACAGCATGATGATAAGCTTTCATAATATAATCTTTATTAGCAAAAGCACTAACTAACATAACTAATGTTGATTTAGGTAAATGGAAATTTGTTATTAAAGCATCCACTGCTTCAAATTGATAGCCAGGATAAATAAAAATATCTGTGCTTTCTTGTGTAGCTTTAAAACATCCATATTTTTTATAATTAGCTTCAAGAGTACGTGTAGAAGTTGTTCCTACACTGATAATACGTTGTCCATTCTCTTTAGCATGATTTAGCTTTTCGGCAACATCCTCGTCAATGATATAAAACTCGCTATGCATATGATGATCATTAACATCATCAACTTTTACGGGTCTAAATGTTCCTAGTCCAACATGTAAAGTAACATCTAAAATCTCAATTCCTTTTGCTTTTACCTTTTCAAGAATTTCATCAGTAAAGTGTAGTCCAGCAGTTGGAGCAGCAGCACTCCCTTCAACCTTTGCATAAACAGTTTGATAACGAGATGGATCATTAAGTTTTTCTTTAATATATGGAGGTAAAGGCATGATTCCAAGCTTATCAAGAACTTCATAAAAAATACCTTCATAAATCATTTGGAACAGTCTTATTCCTTCTTCTTTGACTTCTACACATTTTGCTTTTAAAGATCCATCACCAAAAGTAATAACAGTATTTAATTTAACAATTTTAGCATTTCCAACTAAGCATTCCCAAATATCATTTCCCTTATCTTTTAATAATAGAACTTCAACATGACCATTTGTTTCCTCTTTGATTCCATATAATCTTGCAGGAATAACCTTGGTATTATTTCTAACAAGAATATCTCCTTTATGTAAATAATCAAGAATGTCATAAAAATGTTTATCTTCAATTGTTTCATTCTTTCTATCTAATATCATTAAACGTGAAGTATCTCTTTGACTTATTGGAGTTTGAGCAATTAATTCTTCAGGTAAATGATAATCAAAATCACTAATTTTCATTTAAAACGCCCTTTCATATACATCTCTACCATATTGATTTAAAAATTCTTCTTTAAAATCTAATAAACGATCTTCTTGAATAGCTTTTCTAATATCTTCGCTTAATTGCAATAAAAATGCAACATTATGAATAGAAAGCAAACTTTTTCCAAAAATTTCATCACATTTATGTAAATGTCTTAAATAAGCCCTTGTATAATTTTGACAAGTATAACAATGACATTGGTCATCTATAGGGGTAAAGTCATATTTATATTTTTCATTATTAATATTCATACGCCCATAATGTGTCATTAAAGCACCATGTCTTGCAACTCTTGTTGGTAAAACACAATCAAACATATCAATACCTCTAATTGCCCCCTCAATTAAATCAATAGGATTACCAACACCCATTAAATAACGAGGTTTATCTGTAGGTAACCATTTAATAGCGTCATCTATCATTTTATACATTACATCTTTTGGTTCTCCAACACTTGTTCCACCAATAGAATAACCAGGAAAATCAAGTTTAACTAATTCTTTGGCACTTAATTCTCTTAAATCCTCAAATTCTCCACCTTGAACAATACCAAATAAAGCTTGATCTTTTCTTTTATGGGCTTCTTTGCCACGCTTTGCCCATCTTATTGTTCTTTCAACGCTTTTTTTCATATATTCATGAGTAGAAGGGTAAGGAGCACATTCATCAAAACTCATGATAATGTCTGCACCTAAATCATTTTGAATTTGAATAGATTTTTCAGGTGATAAGAATAGTTTTTTTCCATCTACAATACTTTTGAAGGTTACGCCTTCTTCTTCAATTTTTCTTGTCTTCCCTAAAGAAAAAACTTGAAATCCACCACTATCTGTTAATATAGGTCCATTATAATTCATAAATTTGTGTAAACCTCCAGCCATTTTTACAACATCTTCACCAGGTCTTAACCACAAATGATAAGTATTTGCAAGAATAACTTGAGAGTTCATATCTTTTAATTGTTCTGGAGAAATTCCTTTAACAGTTGCAAGCGTCCCTACAGGCATAAACATAGGTGTTTCTACATCACCATGAGGTGTATGGAGAATTCCATATCTTGCTCCAGACTGTTTACAAACATGTTTTAATTCATACCAAAAATCTTCCATTATTTCACCTCTTTTTAGCACAACTCATTATACATGAAACTACATATAAGTTCAAATAACTATGAAAACTTTTATAAAAAAGACAACCAATTATGGTTGTCAAGACATATCAATGAAAGTTGTACCTTCTAAAGGATTTTTATGTGGAGCTCTTATTCTATAATGAATATATCTAAAAAAACTATCATAAGTTTCTATCAAAATCTTTCCATCAAAAATATAGTTAATCCCTTCAAAATACATTTTTAACTCATTATCTAAATATGTTTTCTTTAAGTAGCGTGAATTATAAAAATTAAAGTAATCAATATCTTCATTTTTTATAAAATGAATAACTTCTTGAGTTGTCTTATTTTGAAGAAGTTCTATATTGTCTAAATATTCATCAATATATCGTGATTCTCCATTATTAACAACATGTTCCTTTAAAAAGGAACAAAGATTATTCTTAATAACATCTTCTTTTAAATCAAAGTAAACATGATTATCATCCTCGTTTTGAAAATATAAATCAAGTTGAAAGTAACGACTCATTTTTTCAATAATTTCTCCAGAAGAAATAACACGATTAAAACAATCCCTTTTTAAAACAACAATTTTAGTAGCAATAGAGATATATATATAATTTCCCATAATAAAACTCCTTTCTATTATATTTTTTACTATAAGCAATTATATAATATTTGCACAAAGAAATCAAATGATTTTGCAACTGTTACGTGCGAATTTTCCAAGAAGGCTATGTAGATAGTTGCGTATAAACATGCTATGATTGTCTTGAAAGAAGGGACGATAATGGAACTGAAAGATAAATTATTAATGTTAAGAAAGGAAAAGAACTTATCTCAACAACAATTAGCTGATCAACTAAATGTATCAAGACAGTCTATATCAAAGTGGGAACTTGGAGAAAGCCAACCTGATATAAGTAATATTGTACTTTTGAGTGAGATTTTTCATGTATCAACAGATTATTTATTAAAAGATGAATATGAAGAAGAAGTAAAAAAAGACAACCATTTAACATCAATAATGATTGTTGCAACGTGTATAATTATAGGAGGTCTTTTATTTGGACATGTCACATGGAAGGAAAATCAAGAAGCTCTGTGGTTGTTATTAGGTATGCTTATTCAGCTGATAGGAATTGCTGTTTTTGAATATTTTGTTTTGAAAAGTAAATCTGAAAGGATGCAAGATTTATTTATCTCAATTAATATATGGTTTATACCTTTGTTGCCAATTCAGTATTTTGTTGAATATACAAAAACATTTTCATTAATATTAAGCAAAGTTAATTTTCTATTTCAAGGGAGTATTGGAGGAATCTTTTATATGTATTTTCCATTAATTATTTCTTTGAGTATAAGTTTAATAGTATTTTTATTATTCAGAGTTAAGAAAACAAACTAAAAATATCCCTAGGGATATTTTTAAATGCTTATTTATGTTCATAATCATGTAAAGATTGAATGACTTGTTTTGACATAGGAACAAGAGCAATCATGTTAAAAATAGTCATGAGTCCTACACCAATATCACCTAAATCCCATACAAATGTATATGTAGCAAGTCCACCAATAAACAACATGATTAATGCTAAAATTTTATAGAGAGTTTGAGATAACCAATTGTCGTTAAAGATATATGCTATATTCGATCTTGCATAGAAAAGAATGCCAATAAAAGTAGAGAAACTAAATAACCAAAGAATAATAGCAATCAATATGACACCAAAATCTCCCATATGATAATGCATAGCAGTTTGTAGTAGGTTCATTCCTTCTAATCCTTGAGTAAGATGACTCGGTGTTAAAAGCATAATCATAGCAGAACAACTACAGATAAGTATTGTATCGATGAAAACAGCAAAAGATTGTAAGAGACCTACTTTTACAGGATGATTCATATCAGCAGCTGCAGCCGCACATGGAGCAGAACCTGAACCAGCTTCATTAGAGAATAAACCACGTTTTATTCCGTTCATTAAAACAGCACCAAATCCTCCAGCAGTAACTTGTCTTAATCCAAAGGCTTCTTCAAATATCTGTTGGAAAACAGAAGGAATTTGTGAGATGTTTGTTATAATAATGAATAATGTTATTAAGAAATAAAAACTTGCCATAATAGGAACAATAATATCTAAAACTTTTATGGTAGCGTTTTTACGCAGCACAATAATAGCAGCTACAAATACTAAAACAATTGTTGTATAAAGTGGAGGTATTTGAAAAGCATTTTCAAATGCTGAAGAAACAGAGTTTCCAATAACTTGACTAATTCCACACCAACAAATTAATCCAGAAATAGCAAATAACAATGCTATAATAGAGTATCTTCTTTTCTTTTTAAAACTAAAAAGATGGTGAATATAGTACGCAGGTCCTCCTCTGTAGCCACCATAAAGAGGATCTTTTTCTTTGTAAAGCTGGGCTAATGTTGCTTCAATAAATGCTGTAGAAGATCCTAACAATGCAGTGATCCACATCCAAAAAACAGCACCTGCACCACCAGCAGAAATTGCTGCTACAACACCAACAAGATTTCCCATACCAACTCTTGTTGCTGTAGAAATAATTAAAGCTTGAATACCAGAAATAGAATTTTTTTGAGATACATTTCTTTTTTCCATCGCAACCTTTAACATTTCAGGAAAAAGACGAAATGGTAAAAAGCGTGTTTTTATTGAAAAATATATTCCTAAAGGAATAAGAATAAGTACTAATAAGGATAAACCTATGGAACTTCCTCCAGGTAAAGGGATAGTTACTAAATCTCCCCATAATAATTGATATATATAATGAATAATATCCTGAATCATTTTTAAACCCTCTTTATTGTATTTTCTTTATATATAGTATATATTAGAATAAAGTATTCGTAAAATTGATAATAACAATAAATATAATCGAAAAAATAGATGGAGAATGAAAATGGATATTAAAAACTTAAATACATTTGTACATGTTGCAGAATTAAATAGTTTTACAAAAGCTGCAGAAGTCTTAGGATATTCTCAATCAACAATATCTTTTCAAATTAAACAACTAGAAAATGAATTAAACTGTCAATTGTTTGAAAGAATTTATCATACAATAGCATTAACAGATAAAGGAAGAGAAGTTCTTGATTATGCTCACCAAATGATAAAACTAACAAAAAAATTAGAAAGTTCTATTCAAAATACACAATCTATACATGGTCATATTCGTTTGGCATTAGCTGATTCATTAACTTATTCGTTATTAAAAGATAAGTTCGTAGAATTTATGAAAATGTTTCCTAATATCACTTTAAAAATAACATCAGCAGGAACAGAGGAACTATTTCGTTTATTAAATCATAATGAAGTTGATATGATTTTAACTTTAGATAGTCATATTTATAATACAGAGTATATTATTGTAAAAGAAGAAAAGATATCGACATGTTTTGTTGTTGCCAATAATCATCCTCTTTCTAAAAAGAATAAAGTCACAATTCATGAATTGATTTCATATCCATTTCTATTGACAGAAAAGGGAATGAGTTATCGTCGTATTTTTGATGAAGAGCTCGCGAAGATGTCTTTGGAAGTTCAACCAGTATTGGAATTGGGAAGTACTCATTTGATTTGTTCATTAATAGAACAAGGAATAGGGGTATCTTTATTACCAGAATATGTTGTAAAACAATCTATAGAAGAAGGTAAGTTAAAGCGTTTAGATGTTGAAGGAATGAATATAGAGGTATGGAAGCAACTGTTATATCATAGAGACAAATGGGTTTCTCCACAAATGGAGGCCATTATACAATATTTATAAATGTATGAAAGTTCTTGATAAATATAAAGATATTATTCCAATGTAAGTAGAAAGAAAACTATAAAGTATTTTGCTAGAATGCAAACAGAACTCAAATAACATGTTTTAAGCATGATGTTTGAGTTTTTTATAGAAAAGAAGAGATAGGATGAAAATTAACTAAATATTGGATAATAATCTGACAGTGGTCAAAAGAGGTCCTCATGAAGTGATTGTTTATTCTAAAGTATTTCTTTTATAAAAAAATTGAAGCTGTCTTTTTGACAAGACAACTTCAATCAAATCATTTTAATTATTTCACCCGTCTATTTGACAGGAGTGGTTTATTTTAAGTGTTATAGCTTTTAAAAACTTTTATTATTCACCCCAAGCGACACCACAATGATCAACACCATATACAGCTTCACTGTGAGTAAATCCTTCAAACTCTAATTGATTGATAAGACCTTCACGAGAAAATGCCATAATTTCTAAATAACTTTTTGCTGTTCTAACAGCTTGTTGATTCCAGTTGGCACCACAATTATTAACACCATAAGTAACTTGACTAGCAGTAAAACCTTCAAATTCTAATTGCTCAACAAGGCCTTGACGAGAGAAAGGCATAGTTTCTAAATAACTCTTTGCTGTTTTCAAGGCTTGAACATTCCAATCAGCACCACAATGATCAGCGCCATAAGTAGCTTGACTAGTCGTAAAACCTTCAAATTCTAATTGTTCAATAAGCCCTTGACGAGAGAAAGGCATAATAGCTAGATAATCTTTGGCCATTTTAACAGCTTGATCATTGGCCGTATAATTTTTTACTGTAATTTTGCATTTTAAAGTTTTCCCATCTACTTTCGCAGTGATGGTTGCAGTACCAGCTTTTTTAGCAGTTACTTTTCCTGCAGAAGAAACTGTAGCAACACTCTTATTATTAGAAGACCAAGTGACTTTCTTACTTGTTCCAGTAACTTTTAAGGTATAAGTATTACCTTTGTATAAAGTTTTAGAAGTTACATTAAGTTTAATAGGATTTTTGACAGTGATTTTACATTTTAAAGTTTTTCCGCTCACTTTTGCAGTGATGGTTGCAGTACCAGCTTTTTTAGCAGTTACTTTTCCTGCAGAAGAAACTGTAGCAACACTCTTATTATTAGAAGACCAAGTGACTTTTTTACTTGTTCCAGTAACTTTTAAGGTATAAGTATTACCTTTGTATAAAGTTTTAGAAGTTACATTAAGTTTAATAGGATTTTTGACAGTAATTTTACATTTTAAAGTTTTTCCACTTACTTTTGCAGAAATAGTTGCAGTACCAGCCTTTTTAGCAGTTACTTTTCCTGTAGAAGAAACTGTAGCAACGCTCTTGTTGCTTGAAGACCATTTGACTTTCTTCTTAGTATTTAATACTTTTAATGTGTAAGTTTTTCCTTTATCAATTGTCTTTTTTGTTGTATTTAGCTTAATCGTAGCCTTTGCTTGAACTTCTATAATTGGATTTTCTATAGGTAGTCCTTGCGATATAGGAACTCCTAAGAGTACTCCTATTGTAATTGATGAGATAATTATTTTTTTTATCATGTTTCCACCTCTTTCTTATTTTATTATACTTTATTTTTTATCTAATAGATAGTTTATTTGTTATTAAATAATTATTTTTATCTATATAACAAAAAATAGATAACTATTTTTTAAAATAATTATCTATTCCATTTGCTATTCCTATTGCACATTTTGTTTGATATGCAGAGGTTGCTAGTTTTTTATCCTCTTGTTTATTTGACATAAAGCCCATTTCAATAATTGTTACAGGGACTTTACACCAGTTAATTCCACTCATATCATCTCTATAACTTACACTTCTATTCTTAGCTTTTGTATTTTTACAAAAACTATTAATAATTGATTTGGCTAATTTTTGTGAAGATGTTTTGACATTTTTAGAAACATACTTGTTTTTTGATGTCGGAGCAATTGTATGAGCACCACTAATTTTTGGATTGCTACTTCCATCACAATGCAACCTAATGAAAACATCTGCTTTTGCTTTATTTGCTATATCAGCCCTTTGTTTATTAGAGATATTAACATTTTGTTTTGTTCTTACCATAATTACTTTATAGCCTCTTTTAACGAGTTCTGTTTGTAATTTTTTAGCAACTGCCAAGTTAATTTCAGATTCCTTTTTCTTAGTCCATTTCCCTGTTGTTCCAGTTGTCACCTTGGCTTTCTTTTCTTTTGCACCTGGTCCAATAGGTTCCTTTGCATTGTTTCCTTTTGCTTGGTGTCCTGCATCAATGACAACAATTTTTTGATTTTTGACAGTAATTTTGCACTTTAATGTTTTTCCGCTTACTTTTGCATAAATATAGGCAATACCAACTTTTTTTGCTGTTACCTTTCCTTTAGAGGTAACTGTGGCAACACTTGTCTTATCAGAAGACCAAGTCACTTTTTTATTTGTTCCAGAAACTTTTAAAGTAAGACTTTTTCCTTTGTAAAGTGTTTTAGATGTTACATTAAGTTTGATTTTATCCTTTGCTTGAACTTCAATAACAGGATTTTGTACAACAGATACTTGAGAAATTGTTATTCCAAGTAATAATCCTAATGTAAGTGAAATGGTAATTATTTTTTTAAACATTCCTTCCCCCTTCTTTCCCTTATATTATTTATCTTATCAAAGATTTTCTAATCGAAAGTTACATATTCATTTTCTAAAGGAGGAACAACTTTTAATTCATCCACCTTTAATACACAAACATTTCCACCTAGTTCATGGTCATACTCAAGTTCAATTTTTCCCTTTACTTGAATCCATTCGTTAGGTATAAGTTGCTTTGCTGCTGAATGAATACAAACCATGCCTATGAGAGAGGTATCTTCTTCACAGCATACCATAGCTAGTCTCCCTATAACGAAACCATCTTCTAATTGCTTATCTCTGCCTATAAATTTACCTTTCATTGTGATTGTCTTGCCAGCATATTTATCAGGATGATCTAATGCATCCATACAAAATATACCAAAATCATGATCTAAGATTTCAAGTTCATCATTTGTTATATCAAAAGGCAATTCGTCTTCATCTAATGTATTAACAGTTCCATCTTCTTTTTCATATATAATTTGACATTGAGAATTAATAGCTTTAATATTATTTCTCAAAAATGATTTTTTAATAGAATCATTAATTCTATTGAAAATTAATAAATCAGTATGTACAACATGTTGAAATAATAAAGATCTCATATTTTGAATATATAGTGCAAAAGTTTGAGCATTGATAGTTGTTAAAACTTGAACAACTTGCCATCCATCGGGTAAACTACATGCTAAAAATCTATTCACATTATACATACCATTTAATTCTACTAGAACTTGAGTAGGATTGTACTTGTCTTTTAATTCTTCAAAATACTCATATGTCCATTGATCCTCACTTGTTACATAAACAAGATCACAATGAAATGATTCAAGTTGTTCTTGATTATATTCAAGTTCTCCCTGTTCACTTACAATTAATAAAGATTTTTCATTTTCACAAAAATCAGTAGTTGTAATTGTATCATTAATAAATGTAGACTTTCCACTATCCAAAAAACCAGTAAATAAATAAATTCTTGTTTTCATTATTTAACTCCAAATAAATTCCAAATTTTTTCTTCTACAAGATCTTTCCCTATAACACATAAACGACCAGTATAATCAGCTGAACCCTCACGAATTTCATATTCACCAGGAACTAAATCAAAATGTAACCAAGTCTTTTCAGGTGTAGAGAGGATACCTTTTGCACGTAAAATATGTCCAAATTCTTGAGATGAAGAAAGTTCTTTAAGAATATTATCTAACTGTTCATATGTATATGTTTGAATAGTTTCTTTACCAATACTTGTGAAAACTTCATCAGCATGATGATGATGTTCACCATGGCAACATTCGTGTTCATGATGGTGTTCTCCATGACAACATTCATGTTCATGATGATGGTGTTCTTCATGGCAACATCCATGTTCATGATGGTGGTGTTCACCATGACAACATTCATGCTCATGATGATGGTGTTCATCATGACAACATTCATGTTCATGATGGTGATGACCACACTCAGGACAAATATCTTCTTCTTTCATTAAAATTTCTTTTAAAGAATCTTTATTTTCTAATGCACTTAGTATAGTATCACCACTTAAGTCATCCCAAGGTGTTGTAATGATATTTGCATTTGTATTCAATTGTTTAATGAGATTAATATCATCTTGTATCTTATCTAAAGTTATATCTTGTGTTCTACTTAAAATAATAGTAGAAGCATATTCTATTTGGTTATTAAAAAATTCACCAAAGTTTAAAGAATAAGTCTTGCATTTTTTAGCATCAATAACAGCAATAAAACTATTAAGTTGAAGTTCATCATCATGAACATCCACAACAGCTTGAATGACATCAGATAATTTTCCAACTCCAGATGGTTCGATAATAATACGATCAGGATGATATTCATGAACAACTTTCTTTAATGCTTCGCTAAAATCACCAACCAATGAACAACAAATACATCCAGAATTCATTTCAGTGATTTCAATACCTGCATCTTTAAGAAAAGAACCATCAATTCCAATTTCACCAAATTCATTTTCAATTAAAACAACCTTTTCATTGCCTAAGCTTTCTTGAATAAGTTTTTTAATTAATGTTGTTTTTCCAGCTCCTAAAAAACCAGAAATAATATCTACTTTACTCATAATATGACCTTCTTTCTGTATGTATTATAACACTCGTATTTTTAACAGGCAAATGAAATATCATACAATACTTTAAGACAATTATGAATTTATCAATGACTTTAAATAAAAAAGTAGATATAATGAATAATATAATAAAAAAAGGAGAAATGAATATGATAGATGGACATATGCATTTAGAAAATGGACCACTTACTAAAGAATACGTTTTAGAGTTTGTGAAAGAAGCATATAAAAAAGGATTAGATGAAATTCAAATTTTAGATCATACACATCGTTTTATAGAGTTTGAACCGATATATGAAGAATTAAAACAATATGAAGTACAAAAAGCATGGTTAGAAAATAAAGAAATGAAGTTTAAAGACCATGTCAGTGATTTTGTTGATTTAATGAAAGAAGTACAAAAAATGGATTTACCTGTTAAGGTCAAGTATGGATTAGAAGTTTGTTATGTTCCTCAACATAAGGAATATATTAAAGAAGTTTTATCACAATATCAGTTTGATTTTATTGTTGGAGCAATTCATTCGATTGATGGAATATTATACGATATGAGTTTCTCAAAAGAATTATTATGGGATAAATATGATGTCAATCATATTTATAAAAGATATTATGAATTAGTATTTGATTTAATACAATCAGATTTATTTACACAATTAGCTCATCCAGATACAATTAAATTATTCGAGATATATCCAACATATGATTTAAAACCAACATATGAAAAAATGGCTGAATTACTAAATGAACATCATATGAAAGCAGAAAATAATGTAGGATGTTATTATCGTTATAATCACCCAGATTTAGGGTTGTCTGATGAATTGTTGAAAATATTAAAAAAGCATCGTGTTGAACTTATTTTTACTTCAGATGCTCATAAGCCAAGTGATGTTGGAAGTTATATTCGAGAAGCATACGAAAGAATGGAAAAATAAGGATGAAGGCTTTTTTTGAATTTTTAGAAATTGAAGAAACATTAGATATTCATAAAATAGAAAAAGCTTGCCAAATGTGCATAGAAAAATACCCAGAAAAAGAATGGAAATATATATTTACAAAAAAATACATCCTAGAAAATATAGATTATTTAAAGTATAAATCCACGTTAAAATGGTTTCGAAAAGAAATAGAAAATCCAAATATAAGTATGATGTATTATAGAGTAAAAAAGGTTTTAAAAAGTAAGGAATTTCAAAAATACAAAAATCAAGAAAAATTTCAAAAGTATGTAGCTTATATACTGGATAATAAATGTGTTTCAGAAAGAACAATCCAATTATTAGTTAAAGAATTTCCTTTAAAGAGAGTAAAAAAGAATAATCCATTATATCAATATCTTAAACAATATAATTCAAAACAATATGCAATAAGAATAACTGATATTTTGATTATTCTTTTTGGAATAATAAGTATAATTCTCTGTTTTAAATGGCATTTATTATCTATGGTAAAGATATGTAGTATCTTAGTTACTTTTTATATTGGATTCATTGTTTTATATACTCATTTTAAATGGGGTACTAATTTAAGAACTTTTATGAGTGTTTTTGTTTCGATGTGCTTAGTTATTTTGGTTGCAGTAAACAACTTATATGAAGGAAGAAAATTAGGAAATGAATCATTTCAAATAGAAGTTGTAGATAAAAATTTTTTTGAAGGCTCATCAAAACCTAAAATTATTGATAATGAAATGCTTATATATGATGATGTGGAGTGTGAATACCAAGTCTTTAATAATGAGTTAAAGAAGATAAAACAAATAAGAATGCCAGAAGAATATCAAGAGATAGATGACGATATAGTATTCTTTTATAATCAGTATTATTATACAATAAGGATTGATGATACTTATTATGTAAAAAACATTAAAAATGAGATAATATATCAAGAAAAATATAAGGAAGGTATTCTTTATAAAAGTTGTTTTTTTATAGATGATGAAATTTGTTATTTAGTTATTTGTGTAGATAATCAATTAAAGATATATCAATTAAAAGTAGATAATTGTTTATTGGTAGCACAACATGATTTTGATAATGATATTAATTCTCAAGATATGATACTTAAAGATGGTATGCTTTATTATAAGATGATTGAAGATAAAGATATTTATATGTATAATATAGCAACTGATGATAGCCAACCAATAACTCATACTTTTGGAAGTCATACAGATATAAGATATTTTCAATTTAATCACTTATACACAGTTGCATCTACAAATAGTGGGATTTTTATATCTCAAAACCAGAGTAACAAAAATACTTTTTGTATATCAAATGTATCTGTAGATAAATTTATATTTTATGACGAAAATAGAATATTTTTTACTGATGATGATAAAGTAAGTTTATATAACATAAAAACTCAAGAGTATGAAAATAGTATAATAATAGACTGTGTTTATCCATATGCAGATTGTGTAAAGTTCGAAGATTATGTTATACTTTATGATGGAGATACATATAATGCTTTAAAACTAAAATATAAAAAGTAAGGTGTCAACATACATTGAACCGCCCCTGTCAAGTAGACAGATGAAATAATTAAAATTGTTTTTATTGAAGTTGTCGAGCAGACAACTTCATTTTCTTTATGCAGTTAAAGTTGAACTGCTTGTGTAATGT
>JAETUM010000010.1 GCA_021768625.1 Candidatus Stoquefichus sp.
ATGAAAGGTTTTTACATACACGAAAAGGGTACCACACAAATATTTAAAGGTGGTCCTGAAAAAACCACACAAATATTTAAAGGGTACCCCCAACCACACGAAAATTTAAAATGCCCTTCAAAATCACAACCTTTTTTATTTATTTCTCATTTTTGTTAAAGCAAGTAAAATAGAAAGCTTACCATATTCAAGAGTTAAACCACCTTGCATATACAAAGTATAAGGTTCAATTACTGGAGCATCTGCACTTAATTCAATAGTGCTTCCTTGTGTAAAACTACCACTTGCCATAACCTCATCAAAAGGATATCCTGGCATTGGTGCAGGTAATACATGAACAAATGAATCAATTGGACTTGATTCTTGAATACCTTGAGTAAAAGCAACAAGGTTTTCTTTTGTACCAAGTTCTAATGTTTGAATGATATCTGTTCTTTGTTCATTGTATTTAGGTGAGACATTTTTATATCCCAATTTTTCTAACATATATGAAGTAAATACAGCAGTTTTTAAAGCGTTCTTCACAGCATGAGGAGCCATAAAAATTCCTTTAAAGAAAGAATTATTTAAGTTAAAGTTAGCACCTAAATCTTTTCCTATGCCTGGAGCTGTTAACCTTTCAGCAACCATATGAATAAGATTACTCTTTCCAGCAACATATCCTCCTGTAGGAGCAATTCCTCCACCAAGATTTTTCATTAACGAACCTACAACAACATCAGCACCAATATGTCCTGGTTCTTTTTTCTCTACTAATTCACCATAACAATTATCTACCATAATAATGACATCTTTATTGACTTCTCTAATTTTTTTAATCACATGTTCTATTTTAGAAATTGTTAAAGATAATCTATGTGAATATCCTCTAGATCTTTGAATTTCCACTAATTTGACATTATTTTCTTTTAGACGTTCAACGATTCTTTTTTCATCAAAATCATTATCAATTAAATCAATTTGTTCATAATGAACACCATTTGCTTTTAAAGATTGAGATGAATCTCCACTTAAACCAATCATTTCTTGTAAAGAATCATAAGGAGCTCCTGACAAGGAAATCATTGTATCTCCGTGTTTCAATAAGGCAGAAAGTGTTAAATATAATGCATTTGTACCACTCATAATTTGAGGCCTTACTAAAGCATCTTCGCATCCTAATACAGTCGCAAATATTTTTTCTAGTTTATTTCTTCCTTCATCATAATTCCCATAACCATTAATATCAGCAAAATCAGAATAAGAAACCTGATTCTCAATAAATGCAGATAAGATTCTATTTGAATTATGTAAACATATATCATCAATATTTTTATAAATATCCTTTAGTTCTAAATCAGATTGTTCTGCTAAAGTTATTAAATCCTTATCTATTTGTTCTAAAATCATAAAATCATTACTCTCCTTTAAATCATCTATCATATTATACATGAAAATTGATGATATTTTAATACTTTTCATAGATATTAGATTTGTAAAGTCAAATGAAGCTTGTGATGATAATAAAACTTTAGTCAAAGAGAAAGAAATTAGCAGATATTTTATGATAATATTTATGCATGATTCAAAAAATGAGATGTCAAGAAATCTTTGAATTTAGATATCTGTTTATCGTTACCAGCAATTTGAATATTTCCACCAAAACCTATTATCCAAGAATAAAAAGTACTATTAATAAAATGTTTGACTTGTACTCTGTATGTATCATCATTCACTTGATAAGGATGGATATCTTTTCCAAATTTATCAATCATATTAGAATAAACTGACTTTTTAAAATCAAGCTCTATAATTTCTAATTTGCCTTCACCATACATATATGTCATATTTTTAAGCTTTTCATGAAATGCTTGTAATTCTAGAACATCAAAATGTACAGAAGATTCATCTACGATTTCTACATTTTTTATATAATCCAAACGATATTGGATACATTCTTGAGGATTTTTTGCACCTTGGCAAAGAAGATAATATTCGTTATTAGAAAATACAGTATCTATAGGAGCAAGCTCTGTTATTTTATTGACTTGTTTTGTTTGTAAAGAAGGTTTTTGATATTGAAAACGTATTTTTTTATTTTCTTGTATGGCTTTAGAAATAATTTCTAATTCATTATAAAAGACTTGATCATTTTCATTTTTTACAATATGTAGATTTAAATTTTTACGAAAATAAGCATGATAATGAATGCTAAACATATCTTGTATTCTCTTTTTGTAATTTTCTTTTGTTTTTAAAGTAAAAAAATCTGAACTATATATAAGATCAACAATAGCCTTAGCTTCCATTCTATCTAGACTTGTATTGATATAGTAAAAATAGATGTTTCTTCCCTTTTTATATGATTCAATAATTGTATCGTCATGATAGTTATTATAATCTTGCACATATTTTTTAATATGTTTATAGTTGACATGAAAATCATTATCAAGAGTATAAATTTTATCTTGAATATCCTTGACAGTCATTGGATGTTTTTCATCACTATATTTAATAATTGTATCAATAACAGCAATAAATTTAATGTAGGGTTCACTATCTCTCATTCTTTCCATAAAAAATCCTCCTCTTTTTTATATTATAATAATAAATGTAAAAAAATAACAATACCATCTTATATAAGACGGTATTTTCTTTTTTTATATTGTAAAGTTAGGATATAAAAGGAGGGCATATGTATGGAAGTTATGTTTACAATTGTAGGGATTAATCATTATTTTGATAGTGATGACTTAAGAGCAAATCAAGAAATTATATTAAGAAAGGAACTAGATAATAAGATAGATGAAGAAGCTATTGTTGTTTATACAAATGATTTGAATAAAGTAGGTTATATAGCGAATAGTGTTAATACAAGAGCTAAAGGGACTTATTCTGCTGGAAGACTGTATGATAAAATAGATAATGAGGTCGTGGCAAGAGCATTAGTTATTTTTCATAATACAGCAATAGGAGTCATTCATATTAATGATTAAAAGAATATTCAAGATTAATTCCTATTATTAATATGATTATATTGGCTTGAATTATATTATCAATGATTGATAAAAGTATTAATGAATATTATCGTTAATGAGTAAGAATGGTGTCTTTTATTAAGGAATAATGTTATAATAAGGGGGCTAAATGGATGAGGAGGATATTTTTATGGGGAAATTAGTACTAGGTTTAGATATTGGAATTACATCTGTAGGTTATGGAATCGTTGATATAGATGAAAATAGATTTGTAGATTATGGTGTAAGATTGTTTAAAGAAGGAACAGCAGCTAATAATGAAGATAGAAGAGTTAAAAGAGGAGCGAGAAGATTAAAAAGAAGACAAAAAAATAGAATTAATGATATGAAAAATCTTCTTGAAAAAGAAGGGATATTAAATAAAGATTACAAGGTATTAAATAATCCTTATGAAATAAGGGTAAAAGGATTAAGTCATGAATTATCTAATGATGAACTTGTTTGTGCTTTATTGCATATTACTAAACATAGGGGAAGTAGTTTAGAAACATCTGCTGATGAAGTTAAAGATGATGAAGTTATGAAAAACGTTTTAAATAATAATCAAAAGTTACTTAGTGATGGTAAATATATTTGTCAAGTACAACTTCAAAGATTAAAAGAAGAAGGTAAAGTACGAGGGTTTAATAATAATTTTAAAACAGATGATTATATAAAAGAAGTCACTCAAATTTTATCATGCCAAAATATCTCTAAAGAGACTTCTCAAAAAATCATTGATATTATAAAGAGAAAAAGAGCTTATTATGAGGGACCTGGAAGCGAGAAATCACCAACACCTTATGGAAGATGGATTGATTTTGGTGTTGAACCTATAGATTTAATTGAAAAGATGAGAGGAAAATGTAGTGTATGTCCAGATCAATTAAGAGCACCTAAGAATTCATATAGTGCTGAATTGTTTAATTTGTTAAATGATTTAAATAATCTATCTATAAATCATGAAAAGATAACAATAGATCAGAAAAAGGATATTATTGAATTTGTAAAAGAAAAAGGTAATATTACAATAAAACAATTATGCAAAATTTTAGATGTTGATATTGAAAATATAAGTGGTTTTAGAATTGATAAAAATGAGAAACCACTACTTACAGAATTTAAGGGTTTTAAAAAAGTAAAAAAAGTTTTTGATGAATATCAAAATATAGATTATTTAAATGATACTGATATTGTAGATGATATTATTGATGTACTTACTAAATCAAAAGGTGTAGAGGAAAGAAAAAACACTTTAAAAGAAAAATATCCTCATTATTCAGATCAACTTCTTTTAGACTTATCTAAAATAAAAGGTATATCACAATATCATTCATTGTCATTTAAAGCTTTAAGAATGTTAAATAAAGAAATGGTAACATCTGAATTAAATCAAATGCAATTATTACATGAATTAGATTTATTTGATAAAAATAGAAAATCGACAAAAGGACAAAAAAGAATATATGCAGATGATGAGGCAATTCTCTCTCCTGTTGCAAAAAGAGCACAACGTGAAACATTTAAAGTAGTTAATAAATTAAGAGAAATCTATGGTGAATTTGATTCTATTGTTATTGAGACAACAAGAGATAAAAACACCAATGAACAAAAGAAACGAATTGGAGATATACAAAAGTATTATGAGAACCAAAATAAAGAAGTAAATAAATTATTAAAAGAAAAGGGATTTAATCCAGAGACTATTAATAATAAAACAAAATTAAAAATACGTTTATATTTAGAGCAAGATTGTAAAAGTGCATACACATTAAAACAAATAGATTTAAATACTCTTATTTATGATGAAAATGCATATGAAATAGATCATATCATACCCATTTCTGTCTCTTTAGATGATTCAATTAACAATAAAGTATTAGCAACTCATAATGAAAATCAAGCAAAAGGAAATTTAACACCGATTGATGCTTATTTAAAAGGAAAATTTAATGATATGGGGTGCAATATTGATGAGTATAAATCTGTTGTTTTAACTAATAAAAAAATAAATAGAAAGAAAAAAAACTATTTGTTATATGAAAAGGACATTACTAAGTTTACAAATATTCAAGATTTTATTGCTAGAAATTTAGTTGATACAAGTTATGCAAATAGAGTAGTAATGAATACTTTAAGTCATTATTTTAAAGATAACAATATTCCAACAAAGGTCCATACAATTAAAGGTAGCGCTACAAATGTATTTAGAAAACGTATAAATCTTGAAAAGGATAGAGAACAAGATTATATGCATCATGCTATTGATGCTTTAATTGTTGCCTCAATAAAAAAACTTAATTTATTAAATACATACTTAGGAAAATACAATATTAATGAATTATATAATGAAGAAACAGGAGAAGTATTTCCAGTTGGAGAAGATAAAGAACTTCTTGATTCTAAATATATTGAATTCATTCAAAATTTAAAAGCAATACATGAAGAATCTTATCGTTATTACAATGGATTAATTCAAAAAGAAAAAATGCAATTTAAACCTATTAAAATATCTCATAAGATTGATACGAAAGCTAATCGTCAAATTTCAGATGAAACAATTTATAGTACACGTAAAGTGGAAGATAAAGATATGGTTGTTAAAAAATATTCAGATATACATGATCCGAAATTTGATAAATTAACTAATGATATTATTAATAATGATAACTTGGAAAGATGGTTGATGTATAAAAATGATCCACAAACTTTTCAAATAATACAGGATATCATCTTAAATCATTTTAATACTTATAAAAAAGATAAAGATATATATTCTAAAAAAGAGAAAAAGGGAAAAGTTATTTATAATTTAAAAGGATCAAACAATCCTCTTGCTGAGTATAAAAAAGAACATGGGAAAGTAAGAAAATATTCTAAGAAAAATAATGGACCAGAAGTAACAATGATGAAATATACAGATGGACAATTTAATAGTGGAATAGATATTTCTAATAATTATCAATCTGAAAATAAAAAGGTGGTTTTATTACAAGTTAGTCCATATAGAACAGATTTCTATGTTTCTCCAGAAGGGAAATATAACTTTGTTACTGTGCGTTATAAAGATGTTTTTTATAAAAAATCTATTAATAAATATACTATAGATAAAGAGTGGTATAAGAAACAAAAGGAAAAGAAAAAGATTAAAGATGACTGGAAATTTGTTTGTTCATTACATCATGATGAATTAATTGGTGTAATGAAAAAAGAGGGTAGTACATATGTTTATGATCTCTCTACCGAAGAAGATGGATATACAAGATATTATGATAATGATATTGAAATATTGAAATTTACTGCAACAAATAATGATGATAAAGGAATATTTGAGGTCAAACCAATTTATACATATTGTAAAACACGATTAAAAATATCTGTGGGAACTCTCATAGAAATAAAAAAATATGCAACAGATGTACTAGGAAATCTTTATGAAGTGAAAGATAATGTCTTGAAATTTGAATGGGATTAGTATATAATGATTTTGGTTATATTCTAGCAAAAATTTATATGACCTAACAAAACAAGGGTTTATCCCGGATTCGACTCCTTTAGGGAGTCTTTTTTTTATTAAGATGAGTCATAGAGTTTTATATATAGAAAAATGTGAGAATCTGAAGTTGTATTTAGATAATCTAAAAGTTTTAGTAAAAGATGATGAGATATTAATACCAATTTCAGATATCATGATTTTAGTAGTAGATAATTATAGATCTAGTTTAAGTGTTCCTTTAATTAATAAATTAACAGAAAATAATGTATGTACAATATTATGTGGAGTAGATCATTTACCTCAAAGTTATATATTAGCTATGAATGGTCATTTTTCACAAAGTGGAAACATTAATAAACAAATTCTTTGGAATGAAGAAAGGAAATTGTTAGTGCATCAGCTTATTATTAAGGCAAAAATATATAATCAAATTGAAATATTAAAATTAAATAATAAAAACAAAGAAGTTATAGATAAATTATACAAATTTATGAATGAGGTAGAAAAAGGAGATATTACTAATCGAGAAGGATTAGTTGCGAAAATGTATTTTAGAGAACTGTTTGGTAATGATTTTATTAGGATGAATGAAGATGTTATTAATGCAGGATTAAACTATGGATATGCAATATTTAGATCGTTGATATCTTCTATTATTGTTGCGAAAGGATATCTTGCAAATATTGGTATTTTCCATAAAGGAAAACAAAATATGTTTAATTTAAGTGATGATATTATTGAAGTGTTTAGACCAATTGTAGATAATTATGTTTTTAATAATATGATAGAAGATATTATTTTTAAACAAGAACATAGAGAAGTTCTTATACAGTTAACAGTAAAGAAAGTTAAAATAGATCATAGACAACAAACAATTTCAAATGCTATACATATATACATAGAGAGTATATTAAAAGTATTAGAAACTGGTAATCCTAAAGATTTCATATTTCCTTTACCACAATGTTATGATATATAATTTTGTGAGATTAATATTATTTTTTGATTTACCAATGACTAATAAAAAAGAAAAGAGAATATATACACATTTTAGAAAATATTTAATTAAAAACGGATATCTAATGATGCAATATTCTGTATATTGTAAAATTTTTCCTAACAGAGAAGCTGCTATCAATCATATAAATGTTTTGAGAAAAAACGTTCCCAAAGAAGGTCAAATTAGAATAATGGTTGTAACTGAAAAACAGTATTCTAAAATTGAAGTTATAGTAGGAGGTAAATCAAATCAAGAAAAAATAATAACAAGTGAGTCTTTTATAAAATTATGAATAAATTAA
Organism: Candidatus Stoquefichus sp.; assembly: GCA_021768625.1. Taxonomy (GTDB): domain Bacteria; phylum Bacillota_I; class Bacilli_A; order Erysipelotrichales; family Coprobacillaceae; genus MGBC163490. The sequence goes on from JAETUM010000010.1 coordinate 7,794, forward strand.
CAGTTGTAAAAGGATTAGATAAATATGAAATAATATTACAAGATTATAAAATGATTTATGGATTAAATTATAATATTAAATTTGATATCTTAAGAACTATTTTAAGATTCTATAAAAATAATAAAAGTAGTGAGTATGCTGTTGAAGAAAATAATGTTGCGAGATTGTATATTAATGATAAAGAGGTTAAACCAAAAGATATTTTGGTATTTCATGTTAATAAACATTATTCAATAATAGATGATTTCAAATTATCTACGAAATCTCTTATATCAAAATATCTAGAAACTTTATTATCTAATGAAAGTTTCTTTGATACAATTAATACTTTAAATATTTTATTTGAATCATTAAGCCAAGAAATAACTATTGAATCATCAGTTTCAGGTTGTTTTAATACAATGGTACCAAAACAATTAATAAAATTACTTACTCCTCAATATTTAGAAAATGATATATCTAAAGATGAATATGATTTATCTTTAGAAGAAATAATATTATTTCAATTAAATTTAATTGATTATATAAATAAACATGATAATACAATAAATCATATAATAATATGTATAGAATTACCTAAATTAACAGAAACAATATATTCAAAGATAAAAGAAATGAAGAACTGTTATATATTAATTTTTACAGATTTAGAAGATAGTCAAATAGAAGATATTTCTAAATATTATTTATGTGAAAATAAAATATTAGATTTAGCTGATGAAAATCAAGTGTTTAATTTGATATGTGATAATAATTATAAGTTACTGACATTGAAAGAAGGTAGAGAATATGTGGAGAAATATATATTTGAAAAGGAACATGAAAAAGCAAGATTTATAATGGATTTACTAACTTAATAAATAAAACGATTTGATAATTTTCAAATATATGCTAATATATGTTTGAGGTTTTGTTACCATATGGATTTTTGCTAGAATAAGACATGCCAATACGGCTTTGATTTTGATAGTGCGTTTTGTTACCATATGGATTTTTGCTAGAATAAGACATATAGGGTTATTAATGTTAAATACAGAATGTTTTGTTACCATATGGATTTTTGCTAGAATAAGACCTTCCCATTTTGCATTATTCTCAGCATATTGTTTTGTTACCATATGGATTTTTGCTAGAATAAGACTATCAGCTTATCTTACAGATGTAGAACTTGGTTTTGTTACCATATGGATTTTTGCTAGAATAAGACTTTTTTTCCCTTGACCCCCGGTTGTAATACGTTTTGTTACCATATGGATTTTTGCTAGAATAAGACTGGTTATAGTGTTGCTCCTGGTCTTGATTTGTTTTGTTACCATATGGATTTTTGCTAGAATAAGACAGATGGAGTTGTCCAAGAATGTACACCGAAGTTTTGTTACCATATGGATTTTTGCTAGAATAAGACTCATTAAAAATACACAAACATCAGCATCAAGTTTTGTTACCATATGGATTTTTGCTAGAATAAGACTAACATCTATGTTAATACCGACTAACTATAGTTTTGTTACCATATGGATTTTTGCTAGAATAAGACCATACAATGGAAAGAAATGGGATGGAATGAGTTTTGTTACCATATGGATTTTTGCTAGAATAAGACATACAGTTTATTACAATTCCATTACAAACAGTTTTGTTACCATATGGATTTTTGCTAGAATAAGACTGAGAATCGTTGAAGAGCAACCTAAAATTGAGTTTTGTTACCATATGGATTTTTGCTAGAATAAGACATAATTGAACAGTAATGTTCTCGGTGAACAGTTTTGTTACCATATGGATTTTTGCTAGAATAAGATAAATCATTAGTTAAATAATAAAGTTATTAAAATATATATTATATGCATATTTGGCTGTGTGTTGCTTTTCAATTATATTTATTTTAATGATATTTAAATCTATTAAGTATCTTTAGTTTTGCTATTTAGAGTATATAGTGGGAAATATGAATAATTCCATTGAATTAAGAAACCAATTTTTATTAGAATTAATATCAAATATATTTTTCACTTTTTATATTCATTGACATATATAAAAAGTATAGTATTGAGAGTATATTTATTAAAATATATAAAAATATTATTTGAATAGATATGTAAAATATGTTATTGAATTGGCTCTTATTTTGCTAGACTAACTTTCTAATGTATTCAATTAGTTCTATTTTCCTGACTAAAATCAATTTGATTTCTAAAGGATATTTTTTTATTTAGTTTTATTTTTATATTTTTCTTAAAATGTGATATATTTTATGAGTTTGAACTGATAATTATTAAATAGTCGTATAATAAAAAAGATGTATTTTAAAATTATTGTGTCAAATCATATGAATATTTGATAGAATGTATTTGGACATAAAAAAGGAGTTAAAAGTATGAATACAAATGAAGTAGATCAGTTAACTGAAACAAAAGATGAGCCAACAGGAAAAGTAGAAAATGGTATTATAGAAGTATTGCCTGACGGTTTTGGTTTTATAAGAAGTGATAATTATTTAACAGGGAAAGAAGATATCTATGTCTCTGCATCACAAATACGTCGTTTTAATTTAAAAACAGGAGATGCAATTACTGGATATATAAGAGAACCAAAATCAACAGAAAGATTTAGAGCATTATTGCGTGTTAAAACAATTAATGATTTAGATTGTTCTATCGCAAAGTATCGTAACCCATTTGAAGACTTAACACCTATTTTTCCAAATGAAAGAATAAAATTAAATCATAGCTTATCTATGAGAATTATAGATTTATTATCTCCAATAGGAAAAGGACAAAGAGGGGTTATTGTTTCTCCACCTAAGGCTGGAAAGACAACATTATTAAAAGATATTGCCATATCTGTCAAAGAAAGTCATCCAGAAATTCATTTGATTATTTTATTAATTGATGAAAGGCCAGAAGAAGTTACAGATATTAAAGAAGCTATTGGTGGAGAAAATGTAGAAGTCATATATTCAACATTTGATGAATTACCAGAACGTCATAAAAAAGTATCAGAAATGGTTATTGAGCGTGCAAAATGTTTGGTTGAGTGCGGTAAAGATGTCATGATTTTATTAGATAGTATTACAAGATTAGCAAGAGCATACAATTTAACAACAACACCTTCTGGGAGAACATTATCTGGTGGATTAGATCCTAATGCTTTATATATGCCAAAGCGTTTCTTTGGAGCTGCAAGAAATACAAGAGAATGTGGAAGTTTAACAATACTTGCTACAGCATTAGTGGACACTGGTAGCAAAATAGATGATGTTATTTTTGAAGAATTTAAAGGGACAGGAAATATGGAAGTTGTCTTAAGTCGTAAACTACAAGAGAGAAGAATATTTCCTGCAATAGATATTTTGAAATCTGGAACACGAAGAGAAGATTTATTATTAACTGAAACAGAGTTAGAGGCTGTTAATAAGATGAGAAAAGCATTAAATGGTTTAAAGTCTGATCAAGCTGTAGATCAATTACTTTATTTATTTAAGAAAACTCAAAATAATGAAGAATTAATTCGTCAAATTTTAAAGAAATAAGATGATATGATAAGTAAAGTTGATTCGTTCAACCTATTTATGGTACAATAGTCTCACGTTGCAAAGAGAAAGGAAAAAATTATGAGTAAAATAAACAAGCTAGGACAATACAAAGAAATTGAAGTAACAGTTCAAAAACAAAATGTAACTCCTGAAGAAGTTAAACAACAAGTTGAAGCATTAGTTGCTCAAAATTCAACATTTGTTGAAAAAGATGGAGATACTGTAGAACAAGGAGATATGACAACTATTGATTTTGAAGGTTTCAAAGATGGAGAACCTTTTGATGGAGGAAAAGCTGATAATTATAAGTTAGAAATTGGTTCAGGACAATTCATTCCAGGATTTGAAGATCAAATGATTGGTATGAAAAAAGGGGAAACAAAAGATTTAAATTTAACATTCCCAGAAAACTATGGTATGGCTGATTTAGCAGGAGCAGATGTTGTTTTCAAAGTTACAGTTCATAACATAGAAGTAAAAAAAGAAGCTGAATTAAATGATGAATTTGTAGCATCATTAAATGTACCTGATGTAAAAACAGTTGCTGATTTAAACGAAGCTATGAAAGCAAACCTTCAAGCACAATATGATCAAACATATAGAACAAATGTTGAAAATGCTATTTTTGATATCTTACTTAAAAATTGCGATGTAGATGTTGATAAAGAAGATACTGATATTGCTATGGAACAACATATTCAACACATTAGTATGGAATTAGCAAGACAAGGTATGCAGTTAGAACAATATTTACAAATGATGGGTATGAATGAGGAGGCATTACGTCAACAATTAGAACCTGCTGCTAAACAACAAGCTATATTTGAAGCAATTATTGATGAAATTGTAAAAGTAGAAGAGTTATCAACAACAGATGAAGAAGTTGATCAACAAGTTGAAGCTATAGCCCAACAAAATCAAATGACAAAAGAACAAGTTTTAGAAAAAGTAAAAGTAGAAGATTTAAAACGTGATTTCAATCGTGTAAAAGCAAGTCAATTGATTATTCAAAGTGCTATTATTCATGAATAAAGATGAAAAGTGTGAGAAATATTCTCACATTTTTTAATACAATCAAATAATATTTCTTGACATTATTCTTTAAGAATAAGTATAATTAGTATAACAAATCATACTTAAGGAGAAAAAACAATGAATCAACCAAAAGGAAAATATGCATGGACAGTAACAATTGGAGAAAAAGGACAATTTGTTATACCAAAACAAGCAAGAGATATTTTTGATATCCACCCAGGCGATACGCTTATCTTATTAGCAGATGAAGAAAAAGGAATCGCTATCCCACCTAAAACAATGTTTGCTCATTTAACAGAAGAAATTTTCAAGGAAAAGTAGGTGAATGTTATGAGTCATATTATGTTTTTTTGTATTCCTGCACATGGACACTTTAATCCTACTGTTGAAGTTGTTAAAGAACTAGTTAAACGTGGACATTATGTTAAATATTATCTAACAAGCGAGTTTCAACAAAAAATAGAAGATACACAAGCTGATTTTATTTCAATAGATGATTATATGCCACCAGCACCAGAAGATCTTGATCAAAAAGTAGGTAAAGATTTTGCTTCATTAATAGAAATGGTTGCCGATACAACACTTTCTTTAGAATCATTTATTAGCAAAGAAATCAAGGAGTTTCATCCTGATTGTATTGTTTCAGACTCATTATGCTTTTGGGGTAAATTATTTGCTAAAAAGTATCAAATTCCATTTATTTGCTCTACAACTTCTATTGCTTTTAATCAGTATACAGCCCGATTAATGAAACAAGGTTTTAAAGAAATGTTTTTAATGTTAAAAGGAATGCCAAGAATTAATAAAAAGATAAAATTATTAAATCAGCATGATTATCATATAGATAACTTTGTTTCTATTATACAAAACGATAATGAAACAAATACAATAGTTTATACATCAAGACAATTTCAACCTATGGTTGAAACATTTTCTGATCGCTATCTTTTTGTAGGACCATCTTTAAATAAGTGTCGTTTTTCTTCAAAGAAAAAAGATACACCACTTATTTATATATCATTAGGCACTGTATTAAATCAAAATATACCATTTTATAAACAATGCATAGAAGCATTAAAAGATGAAGATTATGATATTGTTATGTCAGTTGGTAAAGATACAGATATATCTCAATTAGAACCTATACCATCATCTTTTCATATATTCCCACGAGTCAATCAATTAGAAGTTTTATCAAATGCAGATGTTTTTTTAACACATTGTGGAATGAATAGTGTGAATGAGTCACTTTATTATGGTGTGCCTATGGTATTATTTCCTCAACATTCAGAAGAAAATGCAGTTGCTATATGTGTTGAAAATGTAGAAGCAGGGTTACGATTAAAGAAGCCACAATCTTCTCATATCAAAAAAGCAATCAATGATGTTATCATAAATAAGTCTTATAAGAAAAATGCAGAAAAAATGAGTTATGACTTTCAACAGTATCAAGCAGATAAGATGGCATCTGATTTTATTGAAAAAATAATTCAAGAATCTAAAAAAATATGATTTTTTTAATAATATAATTCATTATGAGTGTACAAAAGACTGTTAATCTCAAATTAAAGATGGTATAATAGTATTAATGGATATGTGAGGAATATAAAGCAGTTGCTTTGGTGGAGGAAATTAATATGAGTCTTGAAAATCAAAATATATCAGTTGACCAATTGTGTCATGTTATAGATTTGTTGAATCCAACTATTGATGATTATATTTATCTTTGTGATTTTCAACATGACTTTTTTTATATTTCACCTCATGCTACTGAAAGATTCTCAATGACAAAGAATTGTTTTTATGGATTTGATGAAGGTCTTGAAGAATTTGTTTGGTCTGAAGATTTACCAGCTCTTCGTCAAGAAATACAAGATATTATTGTGAATAAAGAACGTACAAATCATAATATGGAATATAGATGGAGAGATCAACAAGGACAACCTGTATGGATTAATTGTAGGGGTGTTATTGTAAGAGATGATTCAAATCCTTTATATATGATTGGATGTATTAATGAAATAGGTGAAAAACAAAAGGCTGATAATATTAGTGGATTATTAGGTGAATCAAGTTTAAAAGACTATATTGATCGATTATCATCATATAAAAGTCATGTTTATTTATTACGTTTAGGAATTGATGACTTTGGTGCTATTAATGAAAAATATGGTGTTGAATATGGAAATACAATTATTAAGAAAACTGCTGAATGTATAGCAAGATGTTTATATGCTAATCAAAAATTATATAGGATGATAGGTGATGAATTTATTGTGGTTGATCCATCATCAAAGAATATAGAAGATATTATTGGATTATATAAAGGTATTAGACAAACAATTGATTATTTTGTTGAAGAAAATCATTATAAGGCTATTTATACAATATCAGGTGGTATATTCTGTGTTGAAAATATTAATGATTATATTTATTCTGATATTATGAAATATACAGAGTTTGCTCTTAATGAAGCAAAGATGAAGGGTAAGAATACATACTACATTTTTAATGATAATGATTATCAAAGATTTTTAAAGAGAAGAAAACTGACTCAAGCTTTAAGAAAATCAATTAATCAAAATTTTGATCGTTTTGGAGTGTATTTGCAACCTTTATTTTATCCAGATAGTAATGAATTGTTTGGAGCAGAAGCATTGATGCGATTTGATACAGATGAATTTGGAGCTATAGCACCTAAAGAATTTATACCAATATTAGAAGAAACTGGATTAATTATTCCAGCTGGAAGATGGATTATTCATCAATCACTTTTAATGTGTAAAGAAATTCAAAAATCTATACCTCATTTTAAAATAAGTATCAATATATCGCATATACAAGTTACAAAGAGTGATCTGCTTTCTGAACTTTTATTAGCAATAGATGAATATCAAGTTGATCCATCAACAGTTATTGTTGAATTGACAGAAAGTGGAATTTTGGAATTAGATAAGAATATTAATAAAGTTTGGACACAGTTGAGTGAAAAAGGTGTTAAATTAGCATTAGATGATTTTGGAACAGGATATTCTAATTTCCATTATCTCAATGATTTAAAGCCAGATATTATTAAAATTGATCGTTCATTTACATCAAAAGCTGTTCAAAGTGAATATGATTATAAGTTGCTTTCATTATTAAGTCATATGGTTCACCATTTGAATCTTAAAATATGTATTGAAGGTATTGAAATAGAAGAAGAACGTGAAATCATAAAAACTTTAGCACCTGATTATTTCCAAGGATTCTATTTTGGAAGACCAAGTGCATATCAACAATTTGTTGATATGTTTGTAAAACGAGAAAATTAAAAAAGATAAGTGAACAAAAACTTATCGTTTTTGTTATAAGAATATGAAATATAGATATATGATGGAGAAATGAAATATGAGAAGAGATGAAATTGTTTCTTTAGCAAAGCATTTAAGTGTAATATTTGATATTGTAAGAATTGTGGATGTAAGAAGCATGGATCAATATCTTTATACAGATGAAGGTACATTTAAAAAAGAATCTTATTCTTGTTATGGAATATGGAAAAAGACAAATAGGTGCGATAATTGTATAGCAACAAAAGCATTAGTTCAAAAAACAAAGATTTCAAAGTTTGAGTTTGTTGATAATGACATATACTATGTAATAGCAATGTATATTGAGATTGATGATGTACCACTTGTTTTAGAAACAGTTTTACATGTTACATATGAGATTTCATTTGACGCTTATGGTCAAAATGAATTAGTCCAATCTATTTTAAATACAAATAAAAAGATTTATGAAGATGCATTAACTGGAGCTTATAATAGGCATTTCTATGAAGATCAACTTATTGGACTTTATGATGACTTTTCTATGGTTGTTGTTGATGCAGATGAATTTAAAATGATTAATGATACTTATGGACATGAAGCGGGAGATATGGCTTTACGTGCAATTGTTCAAACGATTCAGTCATTTATACGAAGCAATGATATTGTTATTCGTTATGGTGGTGATGAATTTGTCATTGTGTTTAGAAATATCCCTAAAGATGTCTTTGCTCTTAAATTAGAAAAGATTAGAATGGCAATTAGTGAGATAGTTGTTGAAAAATATCCATCTATGCATATAACTGTAAGTATGGGTGGAATTAGTGAAGCTGGAAAAGTAGAAGATTTATTTAATAAAGCAGATCATTTACTTTATCAAGCAAAAAAAGAAAAGAATAAAGTCATTATTCAATAGCGTAAAACTATTAACAAGATTTCTTGTTAATGGTTTTTTATCTTAAAAATGTAAAGAGTGGTGATAATAATGAAAAAAACAGTGATAGGAATATTAGCACATGTTGATGCAGGAAAAACAACTCTATCAGAGAGTATGTTATATTTAGCAGGAAGTATAAGAAAGCTAGGGAGAGTAGATCATGGAGATGCTTTTTTAGATTATAATAAACAAGAAAGAGATAGAGGAATTACTATTTTTTCTAAACAAGCTATGTTTGAATGGAATGATGTAGAAATGACTTTGATAGATACACCAGGACATGTTGATTTTTCCTCTGAAATGGAAAGAACATTACAAATTTTAGATTATGCTATTATTGTTATTAATGGGATAGACGGTGTCCAAAATCATACAAAGACAATTTGGAATTTATTGGACCGTTATCAAATTCCAACATTTATATTTTTAAATAAAATAGATTTACTACAAACAGATAAAAATCATCTTATATTAGATTTACAAAAAACAATAGATGATAAATGTCTTGATTTTACTCATTTTAATAACGAAACATTAGAAGCTATTGCATTAAACGATGAAGATTTACTTAATCAATATTTAGAGACACAAACATTAACACATTCATCTATACAAGAAGCTATATATAATAGAAAAGTTTACCCTTGTTATTTTGGCTCAGCACTTAAAATGGATGGAGTCAAAGAGTTTCTTGATAATATAACTTCATATATCAAAGAAAAAACATATCCTCAAGAATTTGGCGCAAAGGTTTATAAAATTTCAAGAGATGAACAAGGACAACGCTTGGTACATATGAAGATTACAGGAGGGAGTCTTAAAGTTAAACAACAACTTCATCATGAAAAAGTAGATCAAATTCGTCAATATACAGGAAGTAAATATCAAATGGTAGAAGAAATCAATGCAGGAAGTATCTGTGCAGTGAAAGGGTTAAAAGATATACAATTAGGGGAAGGTTTAGGAATAGAAACAAGTTTCTATCAACCATTTCTTGAACCATATATGAATTATCATATCATTTTACCTAAAGATTGCGATAAACATGCCATGCTTCATAACATTAAACAACTTGCTGAAGAAGATCCAAACTTACATATTCAATTTTCTCATCAAAATGAAGATATTATGATTCAATTAATGGGAGAAATTCAAATAGAAATATTGAAAAAAACAATATCTGATAGATTTCATGTGGATGTTGAGATAGATCAAGGAAATATTATTTATAAAGAAACAATTGCTCAACCAGTAGAAGGTATAGGACATTTTGAACCTCTTCGTCATTATGCAGAAGTTCATTTATTGTTAGAACCTGGAGAAAGAGGAAGTGGTTTACAATTTTTGACAAATTGTAGTGAGGATATTTTAGATAAACATTGGCAAAACTTAATTCTTACACATTTAAAAGAAAAAAATCATAGAGGAGTCTTAACAGGTTCTTCTATTACAGATATGAAAATAACATTATTAACTGGAAAAGCTCATTTAAAGCATACAGAAGGTGGAGATTTTAGGGAAGCGACATATCGAGCTGTAAGACAAGGATTGAAATCAGGGCAATCAGTTTTATTAGAACCTTATTTCCAATTTCGTTTAGAAGTGTCTCAAGAATATTTGAGTAAAGTCATCTTTGATATAGAAAAGATGAACGCAAACTTTACCATTTCAGATACTATAGAAAATATGACAGTGGTAGAAGGACATGCTCCTGTGAGAAAAATGAGAAATTACCAACAAGAAATTGTTCATTTAACGAAAGGACAAGGAAAATTATATTGTACATTAAGTGGTTATCAAGAATGTGAAGAACAAGATAAGATTGTAGAAAGTATCCAGTATGATAGTGAAACAGATCTTGAGAATCCAACGGGATCAATTTTCTGTTCTCATGGTGCAGGTTTTTATGTGAAATGGGATGAAGTTAAAGACTATATGCATATTGATAGTGAATGGAATAAGCGTAGCCATCAAGAAAAACAAGCCTATTATTCATCATCACTTCATGATGATGAAGAGTTAGAAGAAATTTTTACACGAACTTATGGAACTGTTAAACGAAGATTATCTGATAACTTTCAGTATAAAAAAGAACCCCAACAACAAGTTAATGTTGTCAAGCCTTTGCCAGAATGTTTATTGGTTGATGGATATAATGTTATTTATTCATGGCCTGAACTAAAAGAATTAGCTGAAGATCATTTAGATGTTGCACGTACACGTTTGATTGACATCTTAGGAAACTATCAGGGGTATAAACAATGTGTACTGATTATTGTTTTTGATGCTTATAGGGTAAAAGGAAATATTGGAACAGTAGAACAATTGCATAATGTTCATGTCGTATATACAAAAGAGGCTCAAACTGCTGATATGTATATAGAACGTGCAACACATGAATTAAGTGAGAAATATAATGTTGTTGTAGCGACATCAGATGCTCTAGAACAAATGATTGTTATTGGGCGAGGGGCAAGACGTATGTCATCTCGAGAGTTAAAATTAGAAGTCGAATCACTTGTTAAGATAAAAAAAGAAGAATTTGAAAGAAAGCAAGAAAGAAATCATAATTTATTATTAGAAGATGTGAAAAAATACCAAAGTTAAAATACTCATTTTAAGAGTATTTTTCTTTTTGCAAGTTCACTTTTACACTTTTCATAGAGTTCATATGTAGAAATACAGTCAGCCAATGCTCTATGTTCATTATTTGATAAATGAAGATATTCAACCATATCACTAAGGCGATGATGTTTTAATTGTGGATAAACAAGTCTAGAGAATTGAACTGTATCCATGTATTGATTTTCCATATTTATTTGAAAATGATTAGCAATAAAATTTAAGTCAAATGATGTATTGTGTCCAATAATAATATCATCACCAATAAATTGAAGAACATCTTTTTTAACATCATCAATACAAGGCATATTTTTAACCATTTCATTAGAAATGCCTGTTAATTGAGTGATAAAAGCACTAATTCTTGTTTGAGGATGAATGAGTTGAGAATAACGATCAATAATCTTATGATCTCTAACTTTAAGAATTCCTATTTCTATAATTCGATCATTTTGCCAAGATAATCCAGTTGTTTCAATATCCAGTACACAATAATCATTAACTAACTTTTTGATATAAAAACCTCTACTATACATTATCCATTCACCTCAAGAAATATTATAACATATATAGAGGATAATGAAATCAATTCTTGTCTAGATAATTTGACTTATTTATAATATAATATTAATAGGGAAAACATAGAGGAGGAAAAGGATATGACTTTTGATATAAGGGAAAGGACTGCATTGATAGAGGAAATTAAATCAGTTTATTATGAAATATTTGAGGCAGAACTTGATCAATTTGATCAGTTGACATTAGAAGAACTCAAAGATATGCTTATAGACCTTCATATGAAGCAACCTATAGTAGAAAATATTAAAGTGCTTGTAGGACGAGATGATGATTTAGATTATACAAATCTTAATGAATTAACAGTTGAAGGTTTATTAGAACTTGAAGAACGTTTAGAAGATGATATGAGATATGAGAATTAGAATCGTGATAGAAATGTTGTGAAAGAAGTATTAAATCATAGAAAGGAGCAAAAAATATGGAAAGAAAATTAATGATTATTGAAGAAAAATGTCCACAAAATCATGCATGTCCAGCTGTAAAAGTATGTCCTGTAGGAGCATTGTCTCAAAGTGAGTTTCATGCTCCACAAATTGATTATGATAAATGTATAAAATGTGGCAAATGTTCAAACTTTTGTCCTAAAAAAGCCTTGGTTTTACAAGGGTAATATAAAAAAATTTATAAGGAGATTGATTTATGCAGAAAGTTATTGTGATTGGAAGTCCAGGTGCTGGTAAAAGTACATTCTCAAGACAATTAAGAAACATAACAAATCTACCATTATATTATTTGGATATGATATGGCATAAATCAGATCAAACAAACATTTCTAGAGAAGAGTTTGATATAAAATTAGAAAGAATATTACAAGAAGATCAATGGATTATTGATGGAAATTACTTACGCACATTAGAAATGCGTTTAAAAAAGTGTGATACTGTTTTTTTATTAGATATGCCATTAAGCGATTGCCTTTTAGGAGCAAAGTCTCGTATTGGAAAAGCAAGAGAAGATTTACCATGGATTGAAAATGAATTTGATGAAGAGTTTAAGCAATGGATTATTGATTTTCCAAAAACACAATTACCTCAAATTTATCAATTATTAAAAGAATATCAAACTCATAAAAATATTATTATTTTTAAATCAAGAGATGAAATAGAGCGCTATTTAACTAAATATTTTTGAAAAAAGTATAAAATTAAAAAAAACTTCCATAATATAATGGGAGTGATATTATGAAATTATATAAAAACAACGATCAACATTTTTTTGTACAATTAGATCAAGAAGAGTTTAATCATGATGATTTTACAGAGGTTTATGTAGAAAAACACGAAGGTGCTGGGGAAAAACACCAACCTATAGTCACTCATGAAAAGAATCAAATCAAGGTGAAAATTGGTGATATTATGCATCCAATGACACCAGAACATCATATTTCTATGATTTTCTTAAAGACAAAACAAGGTGGGCAATATAAATTATTAACACATTTAGATACACCAATTGTTACATTTGAAATGTCTGAAGACGATGTTCCATTAGAGGTTTATGGTTATTGTAACTTACATGGTTTATGGAAAGAAGAATTTTAGAACATACTCTTGTATGTTCTTTTAATTATGATAAAATGTTTTGTAAGGTGATAAGAATGAAACTTGCAAATCAACAACAATTAAAACAAATATATCAACTTTTTGAAAATTCTTTTATTCCTAGTGAATTACGTCCTTATGATGCATTTTCTCATATGTTTTATAATCACGATTTTCAAATTTATATAGAAGAACAAGACTCTCAAGTTATTGCTGCACTTATTGTTTGGGAGTTTCAAGATTATATATTTTTAGAAAACTTTGCAGTTGATCAACACTTAAGGGGACAAGGAATTGGTGGTGTTTTTTTAGAAAAAATCAAAGATTTTTATCCTAACTATGATATGATTTTAGAAGTAGAAGAAGATAAAAATGATTTAACACATAGGCGTATTCAGTTTTATCAAAGACATCAATGGTTATTTAATGATTTTCATTATCAACAACCATCATTAAGAGAGAATATGGTGGGAGAAGAACTTTATATAATGAGTTATCCAAGTTTATTAAGTGAGGAACAATTTCTAAAAAGAAAAAAGGAATTATTTCATAAAGTTTACCAATATGATGAAAAAAAGGAAAGCGGGGAATAAATATGTATTGTCAAAATTGTGGGAAAGCATTATCAGATAAAGATGTCTTTTGTCCAGATTGTGGAGTAAAAGTACAAAGTGATAAAATATATTGCCAAAACTGTGGAGCAGAAATTGATAGTTATACAAGTATATGTCCAAAATGTGGTTATCATATACCACCTAAAGTTGTAAAAACATCCTCTCCAAAATATAAAGTGACAGCGGGTTTATTAGGAATCTTTTTGGGTGGTTTAGGAATTCATAATTTTTATTTGGGATACAGTTCGAAAGGTGTTATTCAATTGGCTTTGTTTTTTGGAGGATTTTTCACTTGTGGACTAACAACACTTGGTGCATCAGTTTGGGGATTGATAGAAGGTATTTTAATATTAACTGGAGATATTGATAGAGATGTAGATGGGAATTTTATAGAAAAATGAGTCGCTTTTATCATAATCAAACATTCTCTTTGATGAGAATGTTTTTCTATATAAGTTTATGTGTGTTTATCATTATTCAACCAGTTTACTTTATGGATCATATATCTTTATGTATTGTGAAATACTTTTTTGGGACAGAATGTTTATTTTGTGGCATGACAAGAGCATGTATTCATATGCTCCATTTGGATTTTATAGGAGCACTTCATTTTAATCCACTGTCATTTATTGTTTTTCCAATATTGTGTTTTATTGTTTTATGGGATTGTATAAATATCATGAAATCATTGAAAAAAAGTTGATAAAATCAAAAGAATATTGTATTCTTATTATTACATAACGAAAGTGGGGGAAAAGAATGAGTAAAGTTGTTAAATTTGGGGGTTCGTCTTTAGCAGATGCGACACAATTTAAGAAAGTTTATGATATTATTAAATCTGATAAAGAAAGAAGATTTGTTGTGCCTAGTGCACCAGGGAAAAGATTTAAAGACGATACAAAAGTAACAGATTTATTATATAAAGCATATAATGCAACAAGTAAAAGTGAGTTTCAAGCAACATTTGAAGAAATTAAATCAAGATATCAAGATATTATTGATGGGTTAAAATTAAATATTTCTCTAGATAAAGAATTTGAAGTGATTCAAGATAATTTTGAGAAAAAATTAGGTGAGGATTATGCTGCAAGTCGTGGAGAATATTTGAACGGAATGTTATTAGCAAATTATTTAGGATTTGAATTTATAGATGCAAAAGATGTTATTTTTATTGATGAAAATGGAAATTATGATATAGAAATGACAGATCCTATTTTATCAGAGAAATTAGCAAATGTAGATTATGCAGTTATTCCAGGTTTCTACGGTTCACTTAATGATGGAACACAAACAATTAAAGCTTTTTCAAGAGGTGGATCTGATGTCACAGGATCAATTGTCGCTAAAAATGGAAAAGTTGATTTATATGAAAACTGGACTGATGTTTCAGGATTCTTAATTGCTGATCCAAGGATTATTAAAAATCCAGCAGTTATTCAAACAATTACATATAAAGAATTAAGAGAGTTATCATATATGGGAGCTTCTGTATTACATGAAAATTCAGTTTTCCCAGTACGTAAAGAAGGTATTCCTATTAATATTAAAAATACAAATAGTCCTGAAGATCCAGGAACACTTATTGTTGAAAGTACATGTCATAAACCAGCTCATGTTATTACAGGGATTGCAGGAAAAAAAGGTTTTGCAACTGTTATGATTGAAAAGGATATGATGAACTCTGAAATTGGATTTGGACGTAGAGTTCTACAAGTTTTTGAAGATTATGAACTTTCATTTGAACATATGCCTTCAGGTATAGATACAATGACAGTTATTGTGAATACAGATGATTTTATTGATAAGGAACAAGATATCCTTGCTGGAATTCATAGAGCAGTACAACCTGATTCTATTGTTTTAGAATCTGATTTAGCATTAATTGCTGTTGTAGGACGTGGGATGAAAGCAAGTCGTGGAACAGCTGCTAGAATATTTAATGCATTAGCTCAAAAGAATATTAATATAAAAATGATTGATCAAGGATCAAGTGAGTTAAATATTATTATTGGTGTGCGTAATTGCTATTTTAATCAAGCAGTAAAAGCTATTTATAATGAATTTATAGATTAATGAGACATGAATATGTCTCATTTTCATTTTGTTTGACAATAATAAAAATATATGTATAATAATGATATACCCCTTAGGGGTGGGAGGCGTTTAAGTGAAACAGAAATTTGATATTATAGGTATGAGTTGTAGTGCTTGTAGTGCAACTATAGATAGAGCTATAAGAAAGATTGATGGTATTCAAGACGTTAATGTTAATTTATTAAGTAATAATATGGTTGTTGAATACGATGAAAGTAAAGTTAATGATGCTTTGGTTATGAAGACAGTAGAAGATGCTGGATATAAGGCATTGTTAGAAAAAGCAATTATTCAAAAAGATGATAAAGAAAATGTGGTGGAAAATAAGAAAAAGTCACTTATTTTATCTTTTGTGTTTCTTTTACCATTATTCTATATATCTATGGGACACATGATGGGTGCTCCTTTACCATCTTTTTTACAAGGTCATGAGAATATGATGGTGTTTGCTTTAACACAATTATTCTTAACATTACCTATTATGTATTTTAATAGAGGATACTTTCAAAGAGGTTTCAAATCTTTAATGCATAAGAGTCCAAATATGGATACATTAATTGCAATGGGTTCAAGTGCAGCAGCAATTTATAGTATTTATGCTATCTTTATGATGGGTTATGAATTAGGTCATGGACATATGGATTTAGCTCATTCTTATATGATGCAGTTATACTTTGAATCAGCAGGAATGATATTAACATTAATTTCATTGGGAAAATACTTGGAATCACGTTCTAAAAAGAAAACATCAGAAGCAATTGAAAAGTTAATGAATTTGATGCCATCAACAGCTATTTTATTAAAAGATGGGCAAGAGGTTGTTGTGCCTATAGAAGATGTTCAAATGAATGATATTGTTGTTGTAAAACCAGGACAAAGTATTCCTGTGGACGGTACTATTATAAAAGGTCAAACATCTATTGATGAATCAATGATTACAGGAGAAAGTCTACCTGTTGATAAAAATGTTGATGATAAAGTTATTGGAGCAACTATGAATGTATCAGGATATATTCAAGTTAAAGTTACTCATACAAATCAAGATACAGTTTTATCACAAATTATCCAATTGGTAGAAGATGCAAGTTCATCTAAAGCGCCAATAGCTAAGTTGGCTGATAAAATAAGTGGTATCTTTGTTCCAACAGTAATTATAATTTCATTGATAACATTTATTGTTTGGCTATGTGTTGGACAAACATTTCACTTTGCTTTAACTTGTGCTATTGCAGTATTGGTTATTTCATGTCCATGTGCTTTAGGTTTAGCGACTCCAACAGCAATTATGGTAGGAACAGGCAAGGGAGCACAATTGGGAATTTTAATAAAATCAGCAGAAAATCTAGAATTATTATCGAAAGCTGATACAATAGTCTTAGATAAGACAGGAACAATTACACAAGGAAAACCACAAGTGACAGATATTGTTACTCAAAATATATCTGATGAAGAATTATTAAAATTAGCTGGTACAATTGAATCAAATTCACAACATCCACTAGCAAAAGCTATTGTTGATTATGTTCATGAAAAAAATATTGAACTTGGTCATTTAGAATCATTTGAAATGATTCAGGGGCAAGGATTGAAAGGTTTTTATAATCAAAAGATTCTGTTGTCTGGAAATAAGCGTTTGATGGAAGAAAACAGTATTGATTTATCATGTGTTTATGAACAATCGCAGGAGTTTGCAAAGGTGGGAAAAACACCATTATATTATGCTTATAATGGTCAACTGGTTGGTATGATTGTAGTCAGTGATGTTTTAAAAGAGACAAGTCAACAAGCAATCAATTTATTAAAAAGTAAAGGTTTATCTATATATATGTTAACTGGTGATAATGCTTTAACAGCTTCAGCGATTGGAAATCAATTAGGGATTCAAACAATAGCAGAAGTCTTGCCTCAAGATAAAGAAAAGCATGTGAGAGATTTACAAGCAAAAGGGCATCAAGTCATTATGGTAGGAGATGGTATTAATGATGCTCCTGCATTGATGAGAGCAGATGTTGGAATTGCAATGACATCTGGAACAGATATAGCTATGGATAGTGCAGATATTGTTTTGATGAAAAATGATTTAAACGATGTATACGCTTCTATTGAATTGAGTCATGCTGTTATTAAAAACATTAAAGAAAATCTATTTTGGGCATTCTTTTATAACGTTATAGGTATACCAGTAGCAGCAGGAGTGTTCTATTCATTCTTTGGCTGGTTGTTAGATCCAATGTTTGGAGCGGCTGCCATGAGTTTAAGTTCTGTATTTGTTGTTAGTAATGCATTAAGATTAAGATTTTTTAAACCAAAATATATTCAAACAGAGAAAAAACAGGAGGAGAAGAAAATGAAGAAAATGAATATTGAAGGAATGATGTGTGCACATTGTCAAGCACATGTAGAAAAAGCATTGAATGGAATTGATGGTGTGAAAGCGACTGTTGATTTAAAGAATAATTGTGCTTATCTTGATTTAGAAAAAGAAGTGAGTGAAGATGTATTAAAGAAAGCAGTAGAAGAAGCTGGATATGAAGTGAAAGGATTTGAATAATGAAAGCAGATAAGTCACAAGTCACAAGATTATTAAAAACTGCACAAGGACAAATCAACGGTATTTTAAAGATGATTGAACAAGATAGATATTGTGTAGATATTTCTAATCAATTAATGGCAACACAAGCTATATTAAAACGTGCAAACAAGGAAATTATTGGTGCACATATGAAACATTGCGTTCATGATGCATTAGCTAGTGATGATGCTGAAAAGAAAATAGAAGAAATGATTGGTGTTATAGATCAATTATTAAAGTAAAAAATAGTCGAATGATTTCTTCATTCGGCTATTGCTGTATATTCTATATCACTTTCATGAACCATTTGTTTATAAATACGACTACGATGTGCTATTGAAACAATAGTCACATTTTTCTTTTTATCATCAATTTCACAAATAATTCTATATTGTCCAATACGATATGACCAATACTGTTTGAATTGTCCGCTTAATGCCTTACCATATAATCTTGGATGAGAGTCATGAGTAAGATGATTGTTAATCCAATTTTTAATTAAATTTTGTAATTGATAATCTAATTTTTTTAAATCATGTTTTGCTTTGTCAGAAAAAATAATGTCATACATAATTATCGAACTCCTTTTCAAATATGTAAACGATTGGCTTTTTTGTGATTCAATAATAAGACTCATCATTTTGGATAGTTATACATTTTTCTTAATATAACTGTGTGATATATGTTTATTGATTATTTGTTAATGAGATTATAATTATAAATATGATTTTATAAGTATTATATCATTGTATATTGCTTATAGCAATAACAATATAAATCTTTTTCTTTGTCATAAAATAGAGTATAATAGACCAAGGGGTGGAAAAGAAATGAAAAATGGTGTTATGATGCAATACTTTGAATGGTATTTTGATAATCAAAAACATTTATGGACATTATTAAAAGAAGATGCACAACATTTAAAAGATATTGGAATAACTGCTGTATGGATGCCTCCAGCATTTAAAGGTATTGGCGGTGTCAATGATGTTGGTTATGGTGTCTATGATATTTATGATTTGGGTGAATTTAATCAACAGGGAACAATTCGTACAAAATATGGAACAAAAGATGAATATCTTTTAGCTATAGAAACATTACATCAACATGGTCTTTATGCTTATGGTGATATTGTCTTAAATCATAAAATGGGTGCAGATGGAACAGAGATTGTTAAAGCATATGAAGTGAATCAATCTAATAAAAACGAAACCATTAGTGCAGAAGAAACAATAACAGTTCCAACACTTTTTACTTTCCCTCATAGAAATAAGAAATACAGTGATTTTACTTGGAATTGGAAATGTTTTGATGGAATAGATTATGATATAGCAACAAAAAGACATGCTACTTTTTTATTTAAGGATAAGAATTGGGATCAAGAAGTTGATGATGAAAATGGTAATTTTGATTATTTAATGGGTGCAGATGTTGATTTCTCTTATCCACCAGTACTAGAGGAAATGGATAGATGGGGGAAATGGTATTTAGAAATGACTCATTTAGATGGTTTTCGCTTAGATGCTGTTAAACATATTAATGCTGAGTTTTATAAAAATTGGATACAAAATTTAAGAAATGAATATAAAAAAGAACTATTTACTGTTGGAGAATATTGGCATGGAGATGTCCAACATCTTTTACATTATTTAAAACAAGTTGATTATGAAATATCTTTATTTGATGTCCCATTACATTATCGTTTTTATGAAATTAGTCATGCTAATGGACAGTTTGATTTAAGAAGAATATTTGATAATACACTTGTTCAATGTGATGCAATGCATGCTGTTACATTTGTTGATAATCATGATACGCAGCCTTCTCAAGGATTACAATCTTGGGTGGAAGATTGGTTTAAGCCTTTGGCTTATGCTTTGATTCTTTTAAGAAAAGATGGGTACCCATGTATATTTTATGGAGATTATTATGGTATTCCTTATAGCCACATATCCTCTCAAAAGAATATGTTGGATAAATTACTTTACTTAAGAAAATACTATGCGATTGGAGAACAATATGATTATTTTGATCATCCAGATATCATTGGATGGGTAAGATATGGACATCCTTCAACAGCATTGGTATGTATAATGAGTGATAGTACAGGTGGAGAAAAATATATGTATGTTGGAAAAGAGTATGCTCAATGTGTATATGTTGATGTTTTGAATCATGTCCAACAAGAAATTGTTATTGATGAAAATGGAAATGGTTGTTTTATATGTCAAGGTGGAAGTGTGAGCGTATATATTGTTAAAGGAGTTTATGATGGATAAAAAGAGTTTGATTTCAATTCATATTGCAGTTTTATTATTTGGGGCTGCAGGACTTTTTGCAAAGTTGATTCCTATGTCAGCTCTTTTATTAACAATGGGAAGAGCTTTATTTTCAGCAATATCTTTATATATGTTTATACATTTTCGTCATTATTCATTAAAGTTAAATAGTATGAAAGATTATTTTTGGAATGGATTAGCAGGTATATTTTTAACTGTTCATTGGTTTTTCTTTATTATGTCTATTCAAGTTTCTAAGGTTTATATTGGGACAATTACAGTTGCTGCTTATCCTATATTTGTTATATTTATGGAACCATATCTTTTTAAAGAAAAGTTTCAATTTCAGAATCTTATAAGTGTTATTGTGATTTGTGTAGGGATTGCTTTTTTAATACCTTCATTTCAACTTAATGATTCTATGACATTAGGTATTTTTTATGGCTTAGTGAGTAGTTTTGCTTTTGCTGCTTTATCTATTATTAATAGAAGATTAGCTTCTTCTTATAATAGTGTTATTATCTCTTTATATGAACAAACAATTGCAGCATTTATTATGACTCTTGTTATTTCTTTAATTCATCCAACTTTAGGAGAAGGATCATTTATTGATTTTATTAATCTTGTGATATATGGAGTTATTTTTACTGCACTAGCTCATTCTTTATATATTAATGGTTTAAAAGATATAAAAGCACAAACAGCAAGTATTATTTCTGTATTAGAACCAGTTTATAGTATTTTTTGGGCTTTGGTATTTTTAAATGAGAGATTAACATCACAAGAAATCATAGGAACCATTATTATTATTTTAGCAGTTATGATACATATCATACAAAATAATCGTCAGGGAGAAGAAGACAATGAAAAAATATCAATCTCAAATTAAATCAATTTTTCATTTGGCTTGGCCTGCTATAGTTCAAGAAGCATTAAACGTTATTGTTGTATATATAGATACTGCAATGGTTGGAGCTTTAGGAGCAAGTGCTTCAGCAGCTGTTGGTTTAACAGGGTCAGTAGGTTGGTTGGTTTCATCTGTTGCTGTTGCTTTTGGCATAGGTGTATTAGCTGTATGTGCACAAGCTGATGGTGCAAATAATCAAGCAAAGGTAAAAAAAGTAGGACAACAAGCTTTGTTTATGACTTTTTTTGTAGGAATAGCTCTTACTGTTATTTGTGTTACCATTTCACCATTTTTACCAACATGGCTAGGTGGAGATGTTTCTATTCGTCACGAAGCATCTATGTATTTTATGATTATATCTATACCATTATTATTAAGAACGGCTGTTTTGATTTTATCTTCAGCATTAAGAGGTGTTAGTGATATGAAAACACCTATGTTAATTAATCTTTATATGAATATAGTTAATGTTGTTTTCAACTTTTTCTTGATATATCCAACACAAAAATATTTTGGAATAACAGTATTTGGAGCAGGGCTAGGAGTAGAAGGTGCTGCTATAGCAACAGCAATTTCTTTTGCTTTTGGTGGATTATTGATGTTTAAACATTATTATCAAAATCCTTCTTTTCAATTTAAAGATACTGGTTTTCATTTTGATTTACCTGTTTTTAAAGAATGTTTACGTATTGGAATTCCTGTTGTCATGGAAAGAAGTGTCATTTGTTTAGGACATGTGACGTTTGCATCATTGATTGCTAAACTTGGAGTTGTACCATTTGCGGCTCATACAATTGCTTTACAAGCAGAGGAAGCTTTTTATATTCCAGGGTATGGGTTTCAATCTGCAGCTTCGACGTTGGTAGGGAATGCAGTTGGAGAAAAAAGTGAAAGTAAAGTTAAGCAAGTTACATATTTGATTTGTGCGATGACTTTTTCATTGATGTTACTTGCTGGAATTATGTTGTTTTTCTTTGCAGGTCAATTGATGAGTATTTTTACACCTGATCCTGATGTTATTCGATTAGGAACAAATGTTTTACGTATTGTTTCTGTTTCGGAACCAATATATGGTGTTTTAGTTATATTAGAAGGAACGTTTAATGGAATGGGAGATACAAAGGGTCCTTTTGTTTATTCTCTTTGTACAATGTGGGGGATAAGAATATTTGGATCTTGGATGATGATTCATGTATTTTCATTAGGTTTACAAGCTGTATGGATTATGATGGTTTGTGATAATATTGCAAGATGTTTTCTTTTAACAAGAAGATTCTTTCGAAAGAAGTGGCTTTATCGTTTAAATATTGAATGATTTTAAGATATTGTTGCATAATAAAATGTCATATAACTTGTTAAGAATATTGATGCATAGAATAAGAACTGAGTTATTTTTAATTTGAGATAATGAAGTTCTTTTGTTTTGGCTTCTTGAATCAATTGATATGATATAACTAATGAAATAAAATTAAGGACACTGAGAAA
Source organism: Candidatus Stoquefichus sp. (assembly GCA_021768625.1). Classification (GTDB taxonomy): domain Bacteria; phylum Bacillota_I; class Bacilli_A; order Erysipelotrichales; family Coprobacillaceae; genus MGBC163490. The sequence continues at coordinate 31,305 of JAETUM010000010.1, forward strand.
TGAACCTATTAAAGATAATAAAGTAAAAATAAGCGTTACATTAATGAAATAATTATCTTTTTGTATATATTGTTTCATATAATCACCTTCTTCATTTATTATTGTAAAGAAAGTGAATAAATATAACTATCAATTTTTCATGAATATTATGTTAAGTTTATCTAAAGAAGAGTATTTTAAAAGTACATTAAAAATGTACTTTTATTGATATTTATTTTGCTTTTTTCTTATTTAATACTACTGTGGCAATAATAATAATGACAAGCATAACAACAGCAGCTATTCCTGCAACAGGTAATAAATCAGGTTTTGCAAAAGCTTTTGTCCACATAGCTATCTTTCTAATAAAAATAGAAATAGCATATCCAGAAGTTGCAGCTCCTAATAAAGCAAGAAATGCTTTTAACCATTTAGGAAAAACCTCAGTGAATAAAATTGCAGTCACTAAACATATCAATGCAATAAACACACAAATAACAAAATGCATAGAGTAACCTCCTTTGTATACAACATTTAAAATAGCACAAATTTATGACGATTGCAATATATTCTTTATGTCGAATGTGCAAATAGAATGTTATTTTTGTATGAAATGTGATATTATATATAATATATAGTATGTTAAAGTGAGGTTGGTAGAAATGAGATTTAATCATGGTAGAAAATATTCATATTATAGTAGTTATACAAGTTCTAGAAGATCTAGAGTTCGTTGGGATAGAATTGGGATTATTGCAGGTGCAGTTGTTATTGTTTTAGGTGTCGTTATTTGGTTTAACTTAAGCCGTATTCAATTGATGTTTAAAGGATATTCATTTGGACAACAAAATGATATTTTATCATTAAGTTCAAAAGCAGTAGATGAAGTTTTATCACATGATAAACTAGATAATATTACAAATTGGATTGAGGAAAGTCAGAATTATCAATACTATGATGAATATGAAAAGTATTTATCATTACATAAAAGTACAAAAGTCAAAGATGTTGTTAAAACAGTAGATGATATTTATGATAATTACGTACCAAAATTAACAACTTTAAAATATACTGATCAACAAATTTGGGAAATTTTAAAAAAAGCAACTGTTAATGATATAAAACATATTGTTGAAAAAGAATATACTTTTGCACAGATTGAACCATTTATGAAAGTCAAAGGATTTGTTTTTGCTGATCTTGATAATTATATAAAAGTCTACGCTGAAAAGAAAAATTATAATTATGCAGTTCTTATTACAACATATCCATTTATTGTTTCTTCCAATGATGTTAATAAATCTTATGTTATTCAAAATACTGACGATATTTCTATCTTGGTAAAAAAAGGTTTCTACTTACCAGAAAATTATGTTCCAAAAGATTTGGTAACGCCAAAGATGCCAATAGAAGCAAGTTGTAAAGATCCACAGTTAAGAAAAGAAGCTGCTGATGCACTTATTGAAATGTATAATGCAGCTAAGAGCGAAGGCTATAATTTGGTGATTAATAGTGCATATCGTTCTTTTACAAAGCAAAAGGAAACTTATGATGAGTACTTTAAAAAGTATGATCCTATAACTGCTGCTTCATTGGTTTCATTACCTGGAGCAAGTGAACATCAAACTGGATTAAGTGTTGACTTAACATGTCAAGCAGTTATTGATGATAAACGCAATGGTATTGAAAATAGTAAATTTGGATATAAACCAGATTATAAATGGTGTCTTGCGAATTCTTATAAGTATGGATATATTTTAAGATTTGAAGAAGATAAAGCTAATATTACAGGGATAGGAAATGAACCATGGCATTTTAGATATGTAGGTAAAGAGGCTGCTAAGGAAATTTTTAACAATGGCTGGACTCTTGAAGAATATTGTTTATATAATGGTATTATACCAACAATTAAAGAAAAGAAATAATCTAGGAAAACCTAGATTATTTTTTAGGAGAGATTATGAAAACGTTAATAACAACATTGAATTCAAAGTTTATTCATACATCATTATCATTAAGATTGCTTTTTGTTGCAACAAAAGATAAACATGATGTTAATTTTATAGAATATACAATTAAAGATAATATTCAACATATTGTTGATGATATTATTCAGAGTCAAAGTGATATTATTGCTTTTTCTTGTTATATTTGGAATATTGAGTATATCAAGGAAGTTTCTGCATTATTAAAGAAAAAGAAACCACAATGTATTATTATTTATGGTGGACCAGAAGTGACATATGAACCTAAATACTTTTTAGAAAATTATTGTGTAGATTACATTATAAGTGGAGAGGGAGAAGTTGTTTTTGATGAGTTACTAACAGCTCTTGAGAATAAAAAAGAGATTCATATCTCAAATGTAAGTTATCAAGGACATATTAGTCAAGAAGTCGCATGTGTTGATTTATCATATGTGGAAAGTTTGGATTCACCCTATGATTTACCTCAAGATAAAGATGATATGGCAAAACGTATTTTATATTTCGAGACAAGTCGTGGTTGTCCGTTTCAATGTCAGTATTGTTTATCTTCATTAGAAAAAGGATTACGTTTCTTTAGTGAAGATTATTTAAAAAAGCAATTAGGTATCATTTGTCATAGTGGTGTCAAAACAATAAAATTATTAGATCGTAGTTTTAATGCTAAGGCAGAACATGCGATTATGATTTTAGATTATATTTTTAAAAATTATCAAGAAGGACAACAATTTCAATTTGAAATTAATGCTGATGTTCTTCAACAACCTATTATTGATTTTATAAAAGAAAACGCTCCTGTAGGCTTATTACGTTTTGAAATAGGAATACAATCAACATATGAACCTACCAATCAGGCTGTAAAACGTCTTCAAAACTTTAAAAGATTAAGTGAAGTGATTAAACAACTGATGCAAGATGGGAAGTGTGATTTACATTTAGATTTAATAGCTGGATTGCCTTATGAAACATATGAAAGATTTCAACAATCATTTGATGATGTTTTCTATTTTAGAGCTAAAGAATTACAATTAGGTTTCTTAAAGCTGTTAAGAGGAACATCACTTAGAAATGATGCTGATAATTATGGATATATATATCAACAACATTCACCTTATGAAATGATAGAAAATAAATGGTTATCAAAAGATGATGTTAAAAAAATTCATATTGCTGAAGATATGTTAGAAAAATATTGGAATAGTGGTCGTTTTGTAAGAACAATGAATAAAGTTATGGATTATGAACCATCAGCATTTGATTTCTTTTATCGATTAGGTTGTTTTTATCAACAACAAGAATATAAAACGATAGGTTATCAATTAGATGAATTATTTCAATATTTAGATTCATTTTTAAATCAAAAAGAATATCATGAATTATTAATTCAAGATTATTTATCTTTATTCAAAGTGAAACCTAAAAAATGGTATCAAGCTACACTAACATCTCAACAAAGAAAAGAAGTTATACGAGAATTAAGTGAACAATACCATTTAGATAAAGAAACTTTATTTAGGTATGCTGTTGTGGAGAAGCTTCATCAGGGATATTTGGTGGTAATCTATAAAGATTACACATGTAAGATGGAAATTTATAAATAAAATATGTGATGATGAGCCCTCCAATAAGGGATACAATCATATCTTGCATTGTGTCATGAACACCTGTTGTATAATGATGTGATGCATCATAGTTAAAAAGAATTAAACCACAGTATTCAAAGATTTCCCATAAAAACGCTATAGACATTTCAACACAGTTAATCATCAAATAGAGAATCTTTTTTGTAGGAATATATTTTTGTAAAAAAACATATCCCATACAAACAAAAACCATTCCAGATAAAAAATGCATGACTTTATCATAGAAAGGAAGATTATAAAAATGACAAGTTGTTCCTAGAACCTGTGTTAAATAAATATAAATTATATACTCTATTTGATAAAGATAATCATGTATAAAATAGAGAGGTATAAGTAATAGTAAAGATACTATGAGATTTAAATGAAAGTTTGTTATAGTGGTATAAAGAAGGGTTAATAAATATATAGACATAAGTATACGATAAATTGTTTTCATAATTCTATTATAGAAAGTTATAAAAAAATTATACATGAAGGGAAGAAAAAAAGATGTTATCAATGGTTGAATATGTTCACCAAAGAGTGAAAACTTATCCTAGTGGACTCATTGGAGTTGATATGACAATGGGAAATGGAAATGATACAGCTTTACTTGCTAAACATTGTCGAGAAGTCTATGCGTTTGATATACAGGAAGAAGCAATAATTAAAACAAAGAATAGACTCAAAGATGACAAGCATATTCATTTTATAATGGATGATCATCAAAATATTGATCAATATTTACAATCATTTGATATTGGAATATTTAACTTAGGATATTTACCAGGATTGAATCATCATATAACAACAATGTTGGCATCTACTCAAGTTGCTCTTGAAAAATCGATATCTATGGTAAGAGAGGTTTTGTTTATTGTTGTTTATCCAGGGCATGGTGAGGGGAAAAAGGAAAGCTTATGGATTGATGATTATGTCAGGCATTTAGATACACATCTTTATAATGTTTCTTGTTATTCTATGTTAAATAAAAAAAATGCACCTTATGTTATTGAAATACAAAAGAGAAAAGATCAAAAACGTTTTGGATAAGAAAGATTTTAAATATCAATTATATAAAAAATAAGTCATTGATATATAATAAGTTCTTAAAAAATGAATTGAAACTTTTATTTGAACCGTATATTATATATATAGGATTGTGACTATTCAATTAGGCAAGGACTCAAAATGTTTTGATTATCATTTTGTACCTTGTTTTTATATTATTTACATGTCATTATCTTTTTTCCTTGTTCTATTGTAGAAGCTGTTGTTAGTGATTTGATAGGATGTTGTTGATAATTGAGTATAACTATAGGAATGATAACTTTATAATGATGTGATTTTAAAAACTCTTCACTTAAAGTTAAAATAGGATCTTGTGTTGAAATTGTTTGACCGACTTCAACATGATAATCAAAATATTCTTGACTTGGTTTATCGTGATAAAGTCCTATATGAATAAGAAGTTCTGCTCCGTTATCTAATGTGATAATGAAGGCATGCTTTGTTGAAGCTATAGTAGAAATAACTCCATTACAAGGAGAATAAATATTTGATGAACTGATTTCTAAAGCTAAACCATCACCTATAAGAAGATGTGAGAAAGCAGTATCTGGAATATTTTCTATACGAATAATATTTCCATCTGCAATAGCATGAATAGAGTAGCTTTTATTTTTAAATAGTTTTTGAATTTTTTTCATCATATGACTCCTTTTTTCTTTGCAATAGAGGTGTTCTTTGGTTTATTATACTTTTAGATAAAGTTATTTTCAAGATAATTCAATAAAAGGGAGGTGGATGCATGATTAATTATTTACAACGATTAGGAAAATCATTAATGTTACCTGTATCAATTATGCCAATTGCAGCTATATTAAAAGGTATTGGATATTGGATAGACCCTGTTGGTTGGGGAACAAACAATATTATTGCTGCATTTTTGATAGAATCTGGTGGTGCTATTATTGAAAATCTTCCTTTTTTATTTGCTGTAGGTATAGCTATTGGAATGGCTAAACAGAAAGATTCAATGATTATGATGAGTACAGTTGTTTCATTTTTGTTGGTTGAAAGATTATTATCGAAATCAACAATATCTTTGTTAATGAACGTTCCTATTTCAGAAGTTCCTAAGTGTTTTGAAAGTACACCTAATGCTTTTATAGGTATTCTTGTAGGATTGATAAGTGCTTATTTATATGACCATTTCTCACATGTTCAATTACCAAAGGCTTTTTCATTCTTTGATGGGAAAAGATTTGTCCCGATTGTTTGTACAGGAGCAATGTTAGTATTATCAATAGTATTGATTTTTATATGGCCGATATTTTATAATTTCTTTGTAAGTTTTAGTGAAGTCATTGCTCAATTAGGAGCACTAGGAGCAGGAATATATGCTTTCTTCAATAGATTACTGATTCCAACAGGATTACATCATGCTTTAAATTCTGTATTTTGGTTTGATGTTGCCAATATTAATGATATTGGTAAGTTTTGGGGAACTGTTTCTGGTGGAGTATTAGGACAAACAGGAATGTATCAAGCAGGTTTCTTCCCAATCATGATGTTTGGGTTACCAGCAGCAGCATTAGCTATGTATCGTTATGCAAGACCTGAAAATAAAAAAAGAGTAGGTATTATTTTATTATCAAGTGCTATTGCTTCTTTTTTAACAGGAGTTACAGAACCTATTGAGTTTGCTTTTATGTTTGTTGCACCATCATTATATTTGATGCATGCACTATTAACAGGAATCTTTGTTTTTATAGCCGCGTCAATGAAATGGATTGCAGGATTTAGTTTTTCAGCTGGTTTTATTGATTATATTCTAAGTATCAAAGCTCCATTTTCTAATGATATTTTTATGCTTATTCCATTAGGTATTATTTGTGCATTTGTTTATTATTTTCTCTTTAAATTTATGATTTTAAGATATAATTTGATGACACCAGGAAGAGAGATAGATGAGATTGTTTTTACTGATACAGTAGCAGAAAGTAGTATAACATTAGAAAGTGATGATTATGATGAATTAGCTATTATTTATGTAGAAGCATTAGGTGGAGTAGATAATATTATTTCGGTAGATAGTTGTATTACAAGATTAAGAGTTGAAGTGAAGGATATGCAATTAGTAGATGAGGATAAAATTATTAGTACTGGTGTAAGTGGGATTGTTAAAATGGGGAAAACAGGATTACAAGCAATTATAGGAACACGTGTTGATTTTATAGTTGAAGCGATGAATGATATTATTAGGTATAGGTAGGTGTGGCAAAATGGTTATATTAAAGATATTTAATAATAATAGTATAGTAGCTTTATCTGAGGATAAACAAGATATTATTTTGACTGGAGCAGGAATAGGTTATAAGAAGAAGCCTGGAGATTTAGTGGATGAAAGTAAAATAGAGAAAAGATATATATTTCAAGATGAACAAACAAAGAGACTTGAAACATCATTACAGAAAATACCTGTTATTTATTTTGAAATTACTGAGCAAATTATTAAGAAAGCAAGTAAAGAATTAGATACAGATTTTAGTAGTGAAATCTTTATTGCAATTAGTGATCATATTTCATTTGCTATGAAACGTTATCAAGAACGAGTTTATTTGCCTAATATTATTCTTAATGAAACAAAAATTCTTTATAAAAAAGAGTTTGCAGTTGGATTATGGGCAATACAATATATTTTTAAGAAAACGGGTGTTCTTTTAGATGAAAATGAAGCCGGGTATATTGCATTACACCTTGCTAATTTCTCTTTATCTAATAAACATAATAATGCTACAAAAGTAACAACACTTACAAAAGAAGTCATTGAAGTTATTCAAAGAACAATGAAAAGAGAATTAAAATCTGATTCATTAGAATTTGCCCGTATTTCTATGCATCTTAAATATTTAGGAGAACGTATTTTTAGAAATGAGCCTATTTCTAATATAGATACAACTTATGATATTAGAAAGGTTTTAAAAGATGACCCGAGATTATCAATGTGCATTAATAGAATTGTTGATTTGATTTTAAAGAAATATAATTATGAGTTATCTCCAGATGAACAAACATATTTATGTGTACATATAAAAAGAAACATGAATACGAAATAAAGAAAATAGGCACCATGTTAAGAGTGGAACCTATTTTCTTTATTTTAACATAAGATATATTTGAAATCTTCTTTGTCTACAGAGTAGATAAGATCTTCAGGAGAATCTTTGCGGAAATGGAAGACTTGTCCATCTTCTATTTTACCATTCCATGTTGCAATAACTGGAATAGTTTCACTAATTTCTTTTAAGAAAGCTAATAAATCAATGGTACTATTTTTTGCATATAGTATTTTTTTATTATCTAATAATAGTACTTTTTGATGATATGTTGATAAGAAGTTCTTCATTTCATTCATTAATTGATCAGAAGGGGTATTAATGAAAATATTATCTAAATCAATGATAGGTATACCAGTTTCTTGACTATACTCTCTAATGATTTTAGACTTACCACTACCAGGGGCACCAATGATTAATAATAATTTGTGTTTTGCATGACCTAATTCTTCAACTTTTTTATTCAAGTTCATGGGTATTGTCTCCTTTTCTATATGATGTTGATTTGTTAATATTATTATACCATCAAATGAAAACGGTTTCCATGAAATGTTAAAAAATTATAAATATTATGAACTTTGAACACAAAGAATCATACTACCTAGTAAACTATATTCATTAAGATCATTAATTTTAATAATTTCAGGAATATATTCTTGAGGGATGTATTTTGTTAGTTCTTCTTTTAATTCATCAACCTTTGGAATAAGCGATGAAAAAAGAATAATAGCTTCTGGATTAATAATGCATATAATCGTTGTTATGATTTTAGAGACAAGTTCTAATGTTCCTTCAGGTGTTTTATTTAATTGAAAGACTCCGTCAGATAAAACAAGTGGGAGATATTGAACTTCACCAGCTAAATTTGATGGTCCACAGATTAATTGACCATTAATAATAGATCCTACACCACCAAAAAAACTTGTTGGTTGAAATAACAAAGAAAGAGATTGATATTCTTTTTGTGAAGCATAATAGCCAACAGCAGCAGCATTTACATCATTTGTAAAAATGATCTTTTGTTTATATTTTTGTCTTAAATAATCTATATCAACTTCTTCTAATCCATTAATAGCAAGTGATGTAATCACTTTATCTGTAATAATCCCTGGTAAAGATATTCCAATCATTTCAGTATCAGAATATTGCACAAGAACAGTATCAATAACATCACAAATATCTTGTAATACAATTTTATTTTTAATAATTTCTTTATCTAAAATAATATGATTATGTGGACCATAAAGACGATAAACAATATGAATACGATTACTATTTCTAATAATTGATAAGCTTAATGTCTTACAAGTACAATGTATATGTGAACGAATTTTTAATGGCTTTGATTCTGATGAAGATGCTATATTGTTCTTTTTAGTATCAAAAGCATCTTTCATAATAGCTAGCATTTTACCAACATTATATTTGGCAAAAACTTGAGGTGGAATGTTAATGACAATTTGATCTGCTAGAATTTCTTGTACTTTAGCATGTGTATATGATATTTGAGGAGCAAGCATGATAATATCATAATCATTCCCCACATCAAACAATTGATTATATCCAATAGCATCAACCTGATAATCAAGGAATAATAAACGTGCAGCATCATTCATTTTAGAAGCAAAGAAAGATGTTGTTAAACCGCCACTACAACTGAGTAGAACCTTTGTAATAGGTTTATGTACAAGTCTTTTTAAACAATCTAACATTTCATAGAAGAGTTCCAGTGCATGCTTCATTGTTTTCATTTGAAAGTGTAAGTAAAACTCAGTTTCATTATTAAGCGTATTTATGACTTGAAATTCTATAATATTATATTTATTAAAAACAATTGTTCCATTACCATATTCTGTAGTTATATAAATTTTATTGGGATTCTTTTCATTCATATAAATTTGATAATCTTCATGCTTTTGAAAAAGAATCCATTTTTTAAAAACTGATGTACTTATATCTCTCAAGAATTCATCCATTTTTATCGCTCCCCTTATCTCATATTATAAAATGGTAAAGTGTATTTTTAAAGGAATTTATTATCTTTCATTATTAAAAATAAATTTTTCAATAACCTCAGCAATAGCATCTTCATTATTTGTTGCTTTAGTTATATAATCACAATTCTTTTTAATACCATCCACACAATTATGAACCCCTACACCTAAACCAGCAACTTTAATCATTGATAAATCATTAAAGTTATCTCCAATAGCAATTGTTTCTTCTTGTTTCACATTTAATAGCTGAGCTAATGTTAATAAACCTTGTCCTTTATTGACGCCTTTATGATTAAATTCGATATATCGATTAGATGAATAACTAACATCTACATCGTTTGTGATATCTTTTAAATCATTTTCAATTTGTTTTAAATATTGATAGTTAGTATTCATATATAATGCTTTTACAATTTCTTGGTCTTTTAAAAAGTCAATATTATTATCAAAGATTTCTTGAACCTCCATTCTTCCTGCTAAATAATCTTTTTCTTCTTGAACATAGTTATAAACATAAACAGTATCTTTGGTATAAATATGAATACAAACATCATATTGTAGACCTCTTTGATATAATTCACTTGCTAATTGAAAAGATATGCCTTCAAAATGTAATAATTGATTATCTTTGTTTTCAGTAATTGCTCCACCATTATATGAAATAACATATTCTTTATCTTTGTTATATAATCCTAATTCTTTTAAAGTTTTATCAACAGTGTTAAAACCTCTTCCTGTAGCTGGAACAAATTTCACACCTCGTTTTTTAGCTTTTAAAATAGCTTCTTTATTTTTTTGTGATACACTACGATCATCACATAACAATGTTTCATCTAAATCGCAAGCTATAATTTTATACATAAATGCTCCTCCTTTATTTAAATACATCTTTATGTTAGCATAGAGTTATAAAGAATACAGAATATTTTCTCAACTGGAAAGTTGTTTTTATTTATGTTAATGATGAGAAAAAGTCAAGTTATATGAGATAATAATGATTAAAATAAAGAATTTTTCTTAGTATTTTAAAATAAAGAAGTATTAAATGATTTCTTTCATAGAAGATACTAGAAATTTGACGATATTTATAATATAATGTCAGAGTCTTAAGTGATTTTATTTATAGAGTTCTTAAGGGAGAAAAGTAGAAAGGAAAAGAAAAATGGAAAAAATTTCAAAATTATTTAAGTTTCAAGAACGTGGAACAACATTTAATACTGAACTTATTGCTGGATTGACAACATTTATGACCATGGCATATGTTTTAGTATTACAACCAAATGCTATTGTAGGCTTTGGAGTGCCTGAATTGGTAGATGTGAATGGTGTCTTGATTACAAAAGAAGCTGTTTTAATTACAACTGCTTTAGTGTCAGGACTTATCACATTATTTATGGCATTCTATGCTAACTTGCCATTTGCACTTTCTTGTGGTATGGGAAGTAATTTTATGTTTGGTGGTATGTTACAAAGTGGAAGCATTTCTTTTGGGGAAATTATGGGAATGACTTTAGTAACAGGAATTATTTTTGTGGCTTTATCAACTTTTGGTATTCGTGATTTAATTGTACGTATGATTCCAAAAAATATTAAAACAGCTATTAGTAGTTGTATTGGTTTCTTTATTGCTTATTTAGGATTAAAAAGTACAGGTATCTGTGATTTTTCTGCTGGATTAGCAATGGGAGATTTTACTCAACCTACTGTTTTAGTTTCTTTGTTTGGATTACTATTGATTGCAACATTAACTGCATATAAAGTGAAAGGTGCTATGTTAATTGGGATTGTTGTTACAACATTAATTTGTATTCCTTTAGGAATTACAAGTTTACCTGATACAATTTTCGATATTCCATCTTTCTCAGCTGTTACAAATGTTGTTGGAAATATTAATTTCTCTACAATTTGGACTGCTGAAGGAGTTGTCTTAATGTTTATTGCTTTCTTTGGTGATTTCTTCTCTACATTAGGAACTGTATTGGGTGTTGCTTCAAAAGCCAATATGTTAGATGAAGATGGAAATCTTCCAGGAATCGAAAAACCATTCTTAGTAGATGCTATTGGAACATGTGTTGGAGCTGTTTGTGGTTGTACAACAATTACAACTTACGTGGAATCAACATCAGGGGTAGAAGCTGGTGGACGTAGTGGTTTTGCTTCAGTGGTTACAGGAATATTATTTATTATTATGATGTTCTTTGCACCACTTGTATTAATTATTCCAGATTGTGCAACTGGACCTGCATTGATTTTTGTAGGATTCTTAATGATTAGTGGATTTAAGGATATTGATTTTAGCGATTTTACAGAAAGTTTTGGACCATTTGTTATGATTATGTTTGGAACTTTTATGGGAAGTATCGCAGCAGGTATTGCAGCAGGTATATTAGCACATTTATTTATTAAAGTTATTACTGGTAAGTTTAGTGAAATACATGTTGGTATGTATGTTCTTGCTATTCCTCTTATTTTATATTTTATTTATGGATAAAAGGAGATATATATGGAAATTAAATGTAAAGACAAAAAAGTATTATTAAAAGCTGCTTTAGGAGAAATCAATAGTGATTTAGCGATTACTCATGCAAAGATTGTGAATATGTTTAATGGAAATATTGACTATGGAACTGTTTATGTAAAAGATGGTTTCATTGCTCATATTGAATTAAATGAAGAAGAAACAATTAAAGCAGATGAAATTATAGATGCAAACGGTATGTATTTAATTCCAGGATTAATAGATTCTCATGAACATATTGAAAGTTCTATGATGGTTCCTCGTAATTTTGCAAAGGCAGTTATTCCTTGGGGAACAACAACAGTTATTACAGATCCACATGAAATTGGAAATGTATGGGGTGTTGAAGGTGTTAAATATATGCATGATGATGCTGATGATTTACCAATGCGTCAATGTATTGATATTCCCTCATGTGTTCCTGCTGTTCCTGGCCTTGAAAATGCAGGAGCTGATTTCTTAGCAAAAGAAATTGAAGAATTAACAAAGCTTCCAAGAGTTCTTGGGCTTGCAGAAGTTATGGACTTTTTAGCTGTTATTCATGGAGAAGATCGTATGATGGATATTCTTGATGTTGCTGAAAAGCATGGTTTATATTTACAAGGGCATGCACCATTTTTAAGTGGTAGAATGTTAAGTGCATACTTATGTGGTGGTCCAAACACTTGTCATGAAAGTCGTGATACAAATGAAGCTTATGAGAAATATCGCAATGGTATGTTTTTAGATATGCGTGATTCAAGTATGTGTAAAAACATTCCTGCTGTTTGGGATGCGGTAAAAGATAGTCGATATTTAGATCATTTATGTTTATGTACAGATGATCGTGAGTCAGAGGATATTTTAGTACATGGACATATTAATGATGTTGTTCGTATTGCTATTAAAAATGGTATGAATCCAATTGATGCTATTCGTAGTGCTACATATAATACAGCTAGAGAAGTTGGTTTAAAGAATTTAGGTGCGATTGCTCCAGGATATGTAGCAGATATGATTTTATTAGATGATTTGGAAGAAATGACACCTAGTGTTGTTTTCTATGGTGGTCAAAAAGTTGCTGAAAATGGAAAGCTTTGTGTAGAAATTAAAGATCATAGTTTTGAATTAGAAAGAAGAAATTCAGTATCTATTAAACCATTAACTGTTGATGATTTTACAATCAAGGCTCCTATTGAAAATGGAAAAATCAAGGCTAATATTATGGAATTTGAAGATCCAATCAATTCACTTAGTGATGTTGCATCAGTAGAACTAGATGTTGTAGATGGAAAGATTGTATTAAATGATCCTGATTTGAAGTTTGTTGCAGTTGTTAACCGTTATCAAAATAATGATAACATTGCTGTTCATGTTGTTCGTGGTTTTGGAACAACACATGGAGCATTGGCTTCTACTGTTTCACATGATTCTCATAACTTAACGATTGTATATGACTATGCAGAAAATGCTTTAGTTGCTGCTAATGAGTTAAAACGTGTTGGTGGAGGAATGTGTGCTGTTGAAGATGGAAAGATTATTCATACATTAGAACTTCCTGTTGCTGGTTTATTATCATTAAAACCTGCTGAGGAGTTAGCAAAAGATGCAAACTTGATGAAGCAAGCTAATCGTCAATTAGGATTAACTCAACTTGAGAATCCTTTGCTTCGTATTGTAACTTTAGCATTACCAGTTGTTCCAAATGCTAAAATGAGTGATTTAGGATTGGTAGATGTGAATAATAAAAAACTTATTCCATTATTTGATTAATGATAAATATAAAAAGGTATTATTCATTTACATGAGTAATATCTTTTTTATCTTTGAAAGATTTATTTTATTCTTTTATATTTTCTTTATAAAAAACTGTTATATATAAGAGATACTTATCTATATGGTTGTTACTTTTTATTTGTGATATAATATTGATTATATAAGGAGGGGTAGATGTGAAAATTATTGCATTTACTGGTGCTGGTATTTCAAAGCAAAGCCATATTCCAACCTTTATGGAAAGACCAGATGTAAGAGAAAAACTATTTAGAAGTTACGCGAATAGACATCATGAAGAATATAATGAAGTCATTAAACAATTAAAAGCCAACATGAATGGAGCAAAACCAAATGATGCACATTATGCTTTGGCAGAGTATCATATTCCAGTGATTACAATGAATATAGATGGACTTCATCGATTAGCAGGAAGTCAAGCATTGGAATTACATGGAGGATTACCTGAAGATGATGAAATGGATAAAGCGTGGTCATTATATAATAAACCAGTATTATATGGTGATCCTGCACCTAATTATCAAAAAGCTTATGAAATGGTTTATGATTTAGAGGTCAATGATATATTGATTGTTGTAGGGTGTTCATATCATACAGCAATAGCGTGTGATTTAAGAGAAGTTGCAAAAAGTAGAGGAGCAAGGATTATAGAAATACAAGAAGATGCCGCTCATAATGTCAGAAAAGTATTAGAAGAAATAAAAAAATCAAGGGATTAAACCTTGATTTTTTGGTTTCTTATTAACATTTCTTTCTTTTCTCTAAAATGTTGAATTTGGTTCATAATTTGCTTTCTTGTTTGTGATGTTAAGTATTCAGCACTAATAATAGCACTTACCATTGCTAAAAAGACTGAAATAGGCATAAAGTAAACAAATAGTATTTCATCTGTTAGTATATATATCATAGCAAGTATAGCAACAAAAATTAATTCCTTTTTTAAATGTTTCATACCCAAGAAATGATTATACATTTCTCTTCTTATTGTTTTATATGAATTTTGTAATATTTCAATGATTTGTGAACATGTTTCAATTGTTAAATCTCCATCTTGAATATTTGTTTGAACGTCAATTTTAAATGGTAACAAAATATCACCTCCATAATATTCTTCATTATTATAGCATGTCTACAAAAAAAGAAAAGAGATTTACTCAAGAATAAAAAAAGAGTATACTATTCATGGTGATTAATATGAAAGCATTACAACATTTTAAAACAATAACAAAACATAAAATACAAGTTGGAAAACTCTGTTTTCGTATAGGATTGTATAAACAAGGACTATTACATGATTTATCTAAATATGCACCTTGTGAATTTATGACAGGTGTTCGTTATTATCAAGGAGACAAATCTCCGAATTCTGCTGAAAGAGATGAAAAAGGTTATTCAACAGCATGGTTACATCATAAAGGAAGAAATAGACATCATTGGGAATACTGGGTTGATTATACACGTTCAGGTTTAAAGCCAGGTAAAATGCCTAATCGCTATATCTTGGAAATGTTCTGTGATCGTGTAGCCGCAAGTCAAGTTTATCAAGGAAAAAAATATACTGATCATTCTCCATTGGCATATTATGAAGGTGGAAAGCATTCTTATATTATGCATCCTCATACACGATTATTACTTGAAGAGTTACTGCGTTATTTAGATCAACATGGTTTAGATGAAACAATACAATATATTAAGCAAAATATTGATAAAAAAGGATAACATATTCATGAATAAAGGAATATGTTTTTTATTTACTTCATATTAGAATTTCAGTATGATATAAACAGAAAGAAGGGGTAAAATGCTGACAAAAAAAGATATTTTATTTAAACTTTTTATATCAACTTTTTCTTTAAGTGCTTTTACCTTTGGTGGAGGATATGTCATTGTTACATTAATGAAAAAGAAGTTTGTAGATGAATATCATTGGATAGAAGAAAAAGAAATGTTAGATTTAGTTGCTATTGCACAATCTGCACCAGGACCCATTGCTGTTAATGGAGCTATTGTTATGGGATATAAGTTATGTGGTTTATTAGGGGTTATTGTCAGTGTTATTGCAACAATTATTCCACCATTTTTTATTATTTCTTTTGTTTCGTTTTTTTATCATTTATTTAAAGAAAATAGATATGTTGCTTTCATGTTAGAAGGTATGCAAGCAGGTGTAGGAGCAGTTATTGTTGGTGTTGTTTATGAAATGGCATCAGGATTATTAAAAGAGAAAAATTCTTTTTATATTGTGATTATGGTTTGTTCTTTTTTAGCCAATTATTTGTTTAAGATTAATGTTGTTATAATTATTTTGATTTGTATATGTATTGGTATTGGACAATCTTTGTATAGAAGGAGGGCATTATGATATATATTCAACTCTTTTTAAGTTTTTTACAAATAGGACTTTTTAGTTTTGGTGGTGGATATGCAGCCATGCCTCTTATTCAAAATCAGGTTGTTGATATTTATCATTGGTTGAGTCTGGCAGAGTTTACAGATTTAGTGACAATTTCTCAAATGACACCAGGACCAATTGCGATTAATTCAGCAACTTTTGTTGGTATGAAGATTGCAGGTATGCCAGGTGCTATAGTCGCAACATTAGGATGTATTTTACCATCATGTATCCTTGTGACGATACTTGCTTATATCTACATCAAATACCGACATTTGAAGACTATACAAGATATATTGAAAGTATTACGCCCAGCTGTTATTTCATTGATAGCAGTAGCTGGATTATCTATTATAACGACTGCTTTTTTTAAAGGAAATGCAATATCTTTTGATATGTTAAAAATACAAATGGTTATTATATTTGGAATATGTCTTTATTTGCTTCTTAAAAAGAAAGCCAATCCGATATGTGTTATGTTATTGGCTGGAATACTTAATATGGTTTATGGAATATTATTTTGAACATGTTATAATAAGAGAAAAGAAGGGAGAAAGTGATATGTGGGGTATTATTGCAACTTGGCGAATGGCATTAGAAGGTATTGAAGAGGCTCAAGATATTTTAGAAAATCAAGGAAGTGCTTCTGAAGCCATTGAAGTGGCTATTCAAAATGTTGAAGATTTTCCATACTATAAATCTGTAGGATATGGGGGACTTCCTAATGAGAATATGGAAGTTGAATTAGATGCAGCTTATATGGATGGAGATACATTAGATATTGGTGCTATTGGAGCAATCAAAGATTTCGCTCATCCTATTTCTATTGCAAAACAGTTATCAAAAGAAAAGGTTAATAATATGCTTGTAGGACAAGGAGCAGAAAAGTATGCTGATCATGAAAACTTTGAAAAGAAAATCATGTTAACAGATAGAGCAAAGATTCATTATTATAACCGAAAAAAAGAAATTGAAGAACAACAAATCAAACCTTATGATGGACATGATACAGTTGGTATGGTTTGTTTAGATAATAGTGGAAAGATGACTGCGGGAACCTCAACAAGTGGCTTATTTATGAAAAAACAAGGACGAATTGGAGATTCACCATTATCAGGTTCAGGTTTTTATGTAGATTCTAAAGTCGGTGGAGCGACAGCAACGGGATTGGGTGAAGATTTAATGAAAGGATGTATTTCTTATGAAATAGTCAGATTAATGAAAGAAGGAAAGCATCCTCAAGAAGCATGTGAGATAGCAGTTTGTCAATTAGATAAAGAGTTAAAAGAAAGACGAGGACAAGCAGGTGATATTTCTGTTGTTGCAATGAATAATCAAGGAGAGTGGGGAGTAGCAACAAATATTGATGGTTTTTCTTTTGTTGTAGCATCAGCTATACAATCTCCTATTGTTTACTTGGTGAAAAATATCAATGGAAAATGTATTCATGAGGTTGCTAGTGAAAAATGGTTAGAGGAGTATATACAAGAAAGAATAAAACCAATTGTTCAAAAATAAGCAAAGGAGGAAAAAGAAATGTTACATTTTGAAAGAGAAGTTATTGATCCAGTATTGATTGAAGCTATGCTTCAACAGTTTCACACAGTTCATATGGGATTAAATGATAAAGATGGTTATCCATATGTAGTTCCTGTGAATTTTGGATATGAGATGAAAGATGAAAAATTGTATGTTTATATACATTTTACAAAAAAAGGACATAAGGTTGATTTGATGCGAAAAGACTCAAAAGTATGTTTGGAATTTAGTATGTTTAATGATTTTCCAGATCGATCTTATAAAGGACATAGACATGATTATCGTTCTGTTATAGCAAAAGGAAGAATTAGAATCATTGATATTAATGATGATTATAAAACATTTAAGAAAGGGTATGATTTATTGTATACATGCAATCATAGAGAAATTGTTCCTTTAGAAAGTAGAAAAGTCAAACCTCCTATGTATATTGGAGAAATTGTGTGTGATATGAAAGATGTTACAGCAAAATCAGAATTTCCCATAAGAACAATAGACGATGTTCCATTTATAGATGTCTATTCTTTACCAGAAGATAATACACCATTTGATATAAAGGATATTATAGAAGCAAGAAAAAAGAAATGAAATAGTGGAGAACTGAATAAAATTTCAGTTTTTTCTTTTTTTATCAAAAATATATGTTAAAATCTTTTTTAGAAAAATGAAAGGGGGATTATAACAATGGAAGCTTCCATATTATTATTTATACAAGAATTTATAAGAAATGACATAATGACACCTATCATGATTTTTATAACACATTTAGGAGATTTTGGAATAATATGGATAGTATTCACTGTTATATTCTTATGTTTTCAACAAACAAGAAAAATAGCTTATATGATGATATGTGCATTACTTTTATCACTGCTTATTAATAATGGTATTTTAAAAAATAGTTTTTTACGAATTAGACCATATGATACTATTGAAGGTTTGACAAGATTGATAGAAGCACAGTCAGATTTTTCTTTTCCTTCTGGACATTCTGCTTCTTCTTTTGCGGGAGCTGTTGTTATTTACAAGATGGTTGATAAAAAGTATGGTATAATGGCTATTGTGCTTGCATGTTTTATATCTTTTTCTAGATTATATGTAGGAGTTCATTATCCTACAGATGTCTTATGTGGTATTATTTCAGGGACATGTATAGCTTTATTTGTAGTATTTATTTTTAGGAAGTATCATTTGATAGAAAATAGGGATAATTGATTATCCCTATTTTAAATTTATTATTCAATATCTTCTTTTAAAATATGTTCATAAATAAATTGAGCAATACCATCATGATTATTATCATCTGTTATATAATCAGCAACACTTTTTGTTTTTTCACTACCATTTGCCATCACAACTCCAATACCAGCATGTAATGTCATATCATAGTCATTATCAGCATCTCCAAATGTACAAAGTTCTTTCATGTCAATATTATGCATTTCCATAACTTGTTTCAATCCAAATGTTTTTGATATTCTTGGATCCATATATTCAAAGAGGGAACTTGCTGTTATTAAAGAAGCACATTTATATTTGTCGTTCTTAAAAGTTTTGCTTCTTTCTACAACATCTTTCATTGTTTCAGGTTTACAAACAATAACGAGTTTTGGTCTAGGTTCTTTTAAAAACTCGTCAAAATCAACAACTTGATAAGGAACTTTATCTGCTATAGCAAGTTCTTGTATAAGTTCATCATCTTTTGGGGCAAATAGAATACCTTCCCAAGGTATTGTAAAGTTAACATCCATATCATCAAAGTGTTTGATGATTTCTTTGATTAAATGTCCATCTAATGGATAACTTTGTTTTTCAACATTGAGTACAAAATCACATATTTCTGCACCACCAGTACCAACAATACTGTCAACTAATCCTTCAATACCCCATTCACTAAGAAGTGTTTTGACACCGTTAACATCTCTTCCTGTAGATAATCCAAAAAGAATACCTTTATTTCTAACTTTTCTAATTGCTTCAATTGTTTTAGGTGAAACAACTCCTTCATTTGTCAATAATGTTCCATCTACATCACACATAATTGCTTTAACATTCATAATCTTACCTCCTATTCTTATTATAAAACAATTGAATACAAAGACAAGAAATGTATAAAAAAATGAGAAATATTTATGCATATTCTCATTTGTAATAATCAAAAATAGGAATATTTTTTCAAAGGTCATTTTCATTAATGACTTTATAATAGCTTAATTTTTTCATTAGATTTTCATCATAATCTAATGAAAAATAACAAGTATATAAAACATCAAGTATATAGAGAATAGAAAGCCGAGTTGAAAATGATGAAATTTTATGATAATGGTTTTCTAATGAACTCATATATAAATGATAATTGACTGTAAATAAAGGTTTATATTGATAAGAGGATATAAGTAATATTGGCGTTCCATTATCTTGTAACATTTTAGGAATAATATTAGCTAAAATGCCACGGCCTTCAAATGAAATAATAATAGCAAGATGTGTTTTATCACTTTGTGAAGCAAGCAATCTTTGATGATATTCTTCAATAGGAACATTTACAGAGACACCTATTTCTTGCATTTGAAATTGAAAATTTTGTGCAAAATATATGTTTCCAGAAGACGTATAAATATCAATAACTTTTGCCTTTTTTAATGCTTGAGTAGCGAATCTTAAATTTTCTAGACTAAATAGATTTAGTGTAGAAGAAAGAGTATTTTCATAATCTTCTTTAATTTTATTAATAATTTCAAAATGTGTTTGATATTTTTTTACAGGAAAATCATAGTTAAAATGATCATCATCTTTCATGTATTCATTTAAAGAATGAGAAATACGTACCTTCAATTCTGAAAAACCAGATAATTTTAGCTTTTCACATAATCTATAAATTGTTGCTGTAGAAACAAAACAAGCCTCTTTTAATTGTTTTGTATTCATTTTAAGAACTTGATCTGGATGCTCTAAAATATAATCAGCAATAATTCGTTCATTGTGAGATAGGTTTTTATTTGATTGTAGTTGAGTGAAAATATTAATCATAAAATAATCTCCAATCTGTAAATGTATTGTAATAAACAGATACAATGTTTTTTTAACTTTTTATTGAACTTTTAATCATTTCTACTATTTTTGAATAATTATATGTGGCATATATATTTGTTGGTATAACTTGAATATTAAAAGAACTTGTATATTTTTTAGCAAGGTATCCTACTTGTGGAGCAAGTAAGATAAGTTGTTTGTCTTTACCTTTTTCACAGATATGATGAAAACTAGATGCTTCAATATCTATATTTTCATGATTTTTTTTGGATGTATTCTTTTAATTCTTCAACAAGATAAGAAGATGTTAATGCTGAACTACAACATATAAGAACTTTTATAGTTTTTTTAGGAAAAAGCCATTCCATGAAATCATGAAAAAGATGAATTGCATTTAAAAAATCAATAAATTCATAGTGTAAATAATAATAGGGTTGATTATTTTTTTCTACACTTAATTCCATAACCATTTGTTTTGTAAAAAATATTTGACAATGTAATTGTTCATTAATAAGTAATGTACCAAATTTATTATCATTTAATTTTGACTTTGGTAGACAATAATAAACATATTTTTTAAAAATTTGATAATTGATTTCTCTTAAAAAAACATCCATTTTCATCATCCTTTTTTATTTGTTTTCAATTATTCTTAGAGCTGATTCTAAAACCTTTTCTCCATTCATTAATCCATAATCACGCATATCAATAATTTCTACAGGAATACCATTTGCTTTTCCTTTTAATGATTTTATTTGATGTCTAACTTGTGGACCCAATAAAACAATATCCCATTCATTAAGAATTTTTTCTGCTTCAAGAACACCAACGGCTGTAATTATCACTTCTAGACCTTTTTCTTTAGCTGCTTTTTCCATTCTTGATACTAATAAACTTGTTGACATACCTGCATTACAGGCTAATAAAATTTTTTTCATATTATTCTCTCCTCGCTTATTTATTTTTAAGAAAGAGGCTGAAAGGAATATATGAAAACTATGCCTCTTTCTTATATATCTCAACAATATGTTTATATTGATAAGATTGCTTTTGATACTTTTATTTTATTGATATAAAAAAAGAAGAAAATATGAAATTTGTATTTTGAAAAAATTTTTTCTTAAAAATTATTTTTTTGTTTTTATATATGAGAAAATTTTTCTTTTCTAAGAGTTTAAAAACGTTTTAAAGGATGAAATTCTACAAAATCTTAAACATAAATATCATCATCAATACATAAATTATATTGGTGATATTATGAAGAAATTATTATGTTTATGTTTATTGATCTTAAGTATACAAAGCGTTAAAGCAGTAAATTTTCAGGGAAAATCATATGTCGTTATGGATTCATATAATCAAAATGTCCTTGCTAGTCAAAATGAACACCATGTACAAAGTGTGGCGTCTATTTCTAAAATTATGACAGCTATTATAGCCATAGAAAATGGTAACTTAGATGATGTTTATACAATTGGGGAAGAAGTGAATAAAGCTTGGGGAAGTGGTGTCTATATACATATAGGCGATAAAATAAATTTAAGAGATTTATTACATGGATTAATGTTAAGAAGTGGAAATGATGCTGCTAATTGTATAGCTAAAAATATTGGTGGTGATATTCCAAAGTTTGTTGAAATGATGAATCAAAAAGCACAAGAATTAGGTTTGACAGATACACATTTTTCTAATCCAACAGGTTTAGATGAAGAAGATGAAGGAAATCGTTCTAGTGCATACGATATGGCTAAATTAATGTGCTATTGTAGTCAAAATCCTATTTTTAATGATATTGTTTCAAAAGAGAGTTATAAAAGAGAAGACGGTGGGGGAACTTGGCATAATAAAAATAGATTGTTGAAGGATTATAAATATTGTGTGGGGGGAAAAACAGGTTTTACTAAGAAGGCTAAGCGTACTTTGGTAACACGTGCTATTAAGAATGATATGTCTTTGGTTATTGTAACTTTTAATTGTGGAAATGATTTTGAGTTTCATGAAAAAATGTATGAAGAATGCTTTGAGAAATATCAAAGAATTTTAATTTTACCAAAAGGAATTTATCAATATCATGGACATTCCTTTTTAATAGATCAGGATTTATATTATACAGGAGAAGAATCAGCAAAAACAACATTTCAAGAAGTTGATAATACTATGCAAGTTTATGTTTCTAAAGATCATATTTATCAAGTGAAAAAAGAAAGTGGTATAAGGGTGATTATAAGATATTGGATGATATTGTTGGGGGAATTCTTTAATGGCTAAAATATGGCGTTATGGAATGATATTGTTTTTTATTTGTGGTCTTTTATTGCATAGAGAAGAAGATATGGTTAATGCAATGATGGATACACCTTATATTGTTTTAGATTTAGTGACAACATTGATTTTATCATCCTGTCTATGGGGCGGTTTTTTAAATATTATAGAAAAAACAGGTTTTATGAATTATTTTTCTTTTTTACTAAAACCTATTCTTCATCTTATATATGGTGATGTTCTCAATCAAGAACATGTCTATAATTATATTTCTTCAAATGTTGTCGCTAATTTATTGGGTTTAGGAACACTGGCTACTCTTTCAGGAATCAAAGCATTTCAAAGATTACACGAATTAAATACACATCCCTCTTATCCAAGTCGAGCTATGTTGACACTTGTAATTATGAATACAGCAGGACTTTGTTTATTTCCATCATCAATGATTATGTTAAGGAGACAATTTGGTTCTACATCACTTTATGAATTTTATCCATATATGCTTATCATTTCTATAACAATTATTGTGGTTGGATTAATTATTCAAAGGGTGATTGATCATGAATAAGATAATTATTATATTTCTTATGATTGTTTTTGTTGATGGATTAATCAAGAAATGCAATATGTTTGATATGTTTATAGATGGTGTTAAAGATGCTTTAAAGCTTATTAAACCTATTTTTACAACATTAATAGCATTTATGCTATTTGTAGAATTATTAAGAAGTAGTGGTTTTATAGATGTTTTAAGTGTTATTATTCAACCTATTATTCAATGGTTAGGTATCCCCATAGATATTTTTATCTTAGGTTTTTTACGCCCTATTAGTGCAAATGCTTCATTATCATTT
Organism: Candidatus Stoquefichus sp.; assembly: GCA_021768625.1. Taxonomy (GTDB): domain Bacteria; phylum Bacillota_I; class Bacilli_A; order Erysipelotrichales; family Coprobacillaceae; genus MGBC163490. Next base: position 55,380 of record JAETUM010000010.1, read on the forward strand.
CTATATTCCATATATGAATTATTTGGTGTAGATCATCCATTAAGTCTTCTTGGAACATTAATACAAAGTGGTAGTGATACAACTTTGTATGTAACAACATTATACTTTTCTACAATTCATATAAAAAATACAAGATATGCATTATGGTTAGGTTTATTGATGGATTTTATAGCTATTATGCTAGCCATTATCTTTTATTTAAAAGTGTTTGTATAATTGATAAATATATGTATAATGAAGAAGAAAGGACGTGATACTATGGAAAGACTACAAAAAGCAATAGCAACAAGCGGATATACTTCACGTAGAAAAGCGGAAGATCTTATTCGTGAGGGAAGAGTCAAAGTCAATGGTGAGGTCATAAGTGAAATGGGATTTAAGGTCAAAAAGGGTGATCTTATCATGATAGATGGTAAAGTTTTAGAAGGGGAAAATAAGGTTTACTATGTTTTTTATAAACCTAAGAGTTGTATTTGTTCATTAAGTGATGAATTAGGTAGAAAAACAGTTATTGATTATTTTGAGGATATTAAAGAACGTATTTATCCTGTTGGAAGATTAGATTATGATACAACTGGTTTATTATTAATGAGTAATGATGGAAAGTTTGCAAATCTTATGATGCATCCAAGTTCTCATTTAGAAAAGGTTTATGAAGTTACTGTTAGTGGACTTGTCAACGGTGATACTTTACACAAACTAGAAAAAGGTATTTATTTAGAGGGTGTTAAAACTTTACCGTGTAAAATAAGAGTTGTTGGTAAAGATATGGAACATCAAACAACAATGTTAATTATTAAATTAATGGAAGGTAAAAATAGACAAGTTAAAAAGATGTTTGAGTCTATGGGACATAAAGTCAAGAGATTGCATCGTCAACAGATTGGACATATTAACTTGAAAGGACTAAAACCTGGAGAATACCGTATATTGAAACCTCAAGAAGTTAAGGAGTTAAAAAATATAGCATTAGCTAGAAAGACAAAAGTAAGAAAAAATAAATAATCATTGAATTATGAAATATATGATGAAATAATGTCGATATTTTGATGATGAAGTTTATTGATGTGATGGTAATTATGGTTATAATGAAAATCAAGGAGGTATCAAGATGCGTAGTGTTGTATTAGATGATAAAAAGGAAAATGTCTGTGGAATATGTGGTTCTAAGGAGCCGTTTATAGAATATATGAAATTAGAAGGCGTTCATTTTATTTGGTGCAATAAATGTCATACAATAACTTTTTTTAAAAAGCCTCAAAGTGAAGAAAAGAAAAACTTGATTGAAAATGAAATGAATTCTTATCATCAGAATTATCAAAAATAAAAGATCCTTGCGGATCTTTTTTTGTACTTCATTTATTCATTAATAATAGCATTTACAGGACAACTTTCTGCCGCTTCTTTTGCTTCTGCCTCTAATTCAGAAGGAACATCACCTATAATATTTTCAGCAACTCCTTCATCATTTAAATCAAAGACATCAGGACAAATAGCCACACAAGTACCGCAACCAATACAATTGTTATTAACTTTATACATATATATAACCTCCATAATTTTTATTTTTCACATATTATGAATGAAATATAATTATTTTTAAAGATTATTTTCATAATTTTTAGAGTTATGCTATAATAGAGGCGGTGATGAAAAATGGAAAAACAAACAAGAGTAAGTAAATATAAAGAATTAAGAGATGAAATGAAAGAAGAAGTGGCAATTAATCGTGATATAGAACCAACTTCTCATGAGGAAGATGATGATTTTTTAGCATTTATTCCAAAGCAAGAAGAAAAGAAAATAGAAGATACTTTGATTGAACCATTATCATATGAAACATTAGATCAAGACAGCGAAGATATCGTGAATGCACTTAGAGAAGCAAAAGTGACTGTTGGAAAAGAAAAATATAATACAAGACTAGATATTCTTAATAAAATTAAACAAGATAGTAGTTATGTTCCTACACACGAAGCAAAGAAAGAAACTGTTCAAGATATTAAGCAAGAAGATTTGCCAAAAAAGATGTCATTATTGGAAAGACTTGCAGCAATGTCTCCAGAAGAGGATGCTGAGGAATTAAAGAAGTATGAAGAAGAAATATCAGTTGAAGAATTGATGAAACAAGAAAAGAAAAGAATTCAGCAAGAAAAGAAAGCAAAAGAGGTAGAGAGACCAAGAATGGTTGTACCAGAAGAACCTATTATTAAAGAAGAGAAAAAACATAAAGTTCAACCTGTTAAAGAGGAACCTGAAGAACAAGATGAAGAGAATGGTGGAAGACTTGTAACAATTTTGAATTATGTCATTATTGTATTTATGGTTATATTTTTGGTTTTAGTCTTTTTGATTGCTAAACAGTTATTTTTTTAAAACTAAGGGGAACCTTAGTTTTTTAAGGGAAGAGAGGAAAATATATGAAGAAGATTTCAATTGCTATTGATGGACCAGCTGCTGCAGGGAAGTCAACTATTGCCAAGCTTGTTGCAAAAAATTTAAACTATACATATATTGACACAGGAGCTATGTATCGTTGTGTTGCTTTTTATGCTTTAAAAAATAAGGTGGCATATGAAGATGAAAAAGGGGTATGTGAACTGTTAAAGGATATTGAGATTCAAATGTGTCCAGATGGAACTATTCATTTAAATCATGAAGATGTGACTTCACTTATTCGCGAAAATGAAGTTTCAATGGGAGCAAGTATTGTTTCTCGTTATGGAGATGTAAGAGAATTTTTAGTTGAAAAGCAAAGAGAAATGGCACAAGGTGGAGGCGTTATCCTAGACGGTAGAGATATTGGAACAGTTGTTTTAAAAGATGCAGAACTTAAAATTTATCAGGTAGCAAGTATAGAATGTCGTGCATTAAGAAGACATAAAGAAAATGTGGAACGTGGTATTGAATCTGATTTAGAGGCTATCAAAGAAGAAATAGCCAAACGTGATGAGCAAGATATGACACGTGAAATTTCACCACTCAAGAAAGCTGATGATGCAATAGAAATTGATACTTCTGATATGACTTTGGATGAAGTTGTTGCCCATGTTATGAATTTAGTATCACAAAAAATACAATAATATAAGAGATAAGAAAGGAAGTGAGCATAATGATTCAAGGTGTTGTTGCGATAGTAGGACGTGCTAATGTAGGTAAATCAACAATTTTTAATCGTATTGTTGGAGAAAGAATCTCAATTGTTGAGGATATACCAGGAGTCACAAGAGATCGTATATATGCTAATGCCTCATGGCTAACAAGAGATTTCCGTCTGATTGATACAGGAGGTATTGAATTAGAAAATGCGACTTTTACTGAGCAAATAAAGATGCAAGCTGAGATTGCTATTGAAGAAGCAGATGTTATTTTATTTGTTGTTAATGGTCGTGAAGGTGTGACAAAAGAAGATATGTTTGTCTCAAGAATGTTACAAAAATCAAATAAGCCAGTTATTTTAGCAGTGAATAAAATTGATGATCAAGCATACCAAAATGATATATATGATTTTTATAATTTAGGTATTGGTGATCCAATAGCAGTATCTGGAAGTCATGGAATTGGGATTGGAGATATTTTAGATCAAATTATTCACTTATTACCTCATAGTCAAGAACATAAAGAAGAAGATGAAATTCGTTTTTCTATTATTGGGAGACCAAATGTTGGTAAATCTTCTCTAACAAATGCTTTGTTAGGAGAAGAAAGAGTTATTGTTTCAGATGTTGAAGGAACAACAAGAGATGCTATTGATACAGCATTTGTTAAGGATGATCAAAAATATCGTGTTATTGATACAGCAGGAATGCGTAAAAAAGGAAAAATTTATGAAAATGTAGAAAAGTATTCTATATTAAGAGCGTTATCAGCTGTTGAGAAAAGTGATGTTGTCTTAGTTGTTGTTGATGGAAGTCAAGATATTATTGAACAAGATAAACATGTTGCAGGAAATGCACATGAGGCTGGAAAAGCTGTTATTATTGTTGTGAATAAATGGGATTTAGTGAAAAAAGACGATAAAACAATGGCAAAAATGGAAAAAGAAATACGTGAGCAATTTAAGTATTTAGATTATGCTCCAATTGTTTTTGTTTCAGCAAAAGACAGAAAACGTGTAGATTTGCTTTTTCCATTAATTCAAGAAGTTTATGCTAATAGTCGTAAACGAGTATCAACAAGTGTGTTAAATGATGTTTTAATTGATGCTCAAGCAATGAATCCAACAACAACATTTAACGGTGGACGTTTAAAAATATATTATGCAAATCAAGTGAGCATTTGTCCACCAACATTTGTTTTATTTACAAATGATCCTGATTATCTTCATTTTAGTTATAAGCGTTATCTAGAAAATAGATTACGTGAAGCATTTGGATTTGAGGGAACACCTATCCACATTATTTGTAGAAAGAGGGATTAAGAGTGACAAAAATTGCTATTTTAGGAACAGGAAGCTGGGCTACAGGTTTAGCAAGAGTCCTTCGTGATAATGGACATACTGTCATGTTATATGGTATAGATCAAGGTGAAATTGATGATATTAATTTAAGGCATTGCAATTATAAATATTTCAGAGATGTTATTTTAGAAGATGATATTATAGCGACATCTTCATTAGAAGAAACATTGAAAGATGCTACTTATATTTTGATTACGATTCCTACTCAATATATTAGAGAAACACTAATAAAGGTCAAAGATTTATTAAGTCATAAAGTAACTATTATTAATGCTTCAAAGGGATTCGATATGAATACTAATATGCGTATTTCAGATACGATAAGAGATATCTTATCAAGTGAAGACATTAACCCTGTTGTATCATTAATAGGGCCATCACATGCTGAAGAAGTTGTTGAAAGAATTTTAACAGCCGTATGTTCTGTATCATTAGATGAAAAGTATGCTAAAGATGTTCAAAAATTATTTTCTAATCATTATTTTAGAGTTTATACAACAACAGATGAAATAGGTGCAGAGTATGGAGCTGCATATAAAAATGTGATTGCTGTTGCTTCAGGGATTATTGCAGGATTAGGATATGGAGACAATTCAAGAGCGGCATTGATTACACGTGGACTTCATGAAATGAGTTTATATGGTGTTGTTAAAGGTGGCAATCGAGAGACATATTTTGGATTAACAGGAATTGGTGATTTGGTTGTAACTTGTTCATCAGTTCATTCTCGTAATTTTCAAGCTGGTTTAGAAATTGGGCAAAGTAATAGAGCAGTTAACTTTATGGCACATAATACCAAGACATGTGAAGGAGTCAGAACATGCAAAGTTATTCATGATGACGTTTCACAACATGATTATGGTATTGAAACACCTATAGTTGATGCCGTTTATCAAGTTCTTTATGAAAATGCCAATCCTAAAGAAGTTGTTGGAAAATTGATGGAACGTGAACTAAAAGCTGAACATATGTAAGACTTTTGCATATACTATTCTAGGTGATAGAATGGATAAACATGATAAATTATTAGATAAAGTTTCATCAAAAACACATGTTTCAAAGCAAGATATCTTAGCTTTAGCAAGTGATCTTCAAACAAAGGATTTAAGTAATGAGGAGAATATTAAAGACTTTGTTTATAAGATATCTAAGATGACAAATAAACAAGTCAAACCAGAACAAATGGATAAGATTATTTCTGTTATTAAGAATAATCAAGTTCCAAAAGATATAGATCGATTTGTATAGAGGCTGTAACGAAATAAAATAGGAATACAGTCCATCAAAAAAAGACAATGTTATCAGTATTATACTGATATGCATTGTCTTTTTTGATATAATTAGATTATGGAAAACACGACT
>JAETUM010000092.1 GCA_021768625.1 Candidatus Stoquefichus sp.
CTCTATCAGCATTCCTTTTTTATTTTTCTATGAAAAAATTATTTTTATTTATTAAATTATTTATCTTCCTTAGGAATAAAACTTTTACGGATAACTAATTTTGTGTTCATATTTACATCAATATGAGCTCGATCAGGTTTAATAATTAAATTAATCAGCATACTTAATGCCATATCAATCATTTCTTGCTGGTCAATATTATAAGACGACAAAGGCGGAGAAACATATTTAACAACATTGCTATTGTTAATACTTAATATCGCTGTTTCTTTTGGAATATTAATCCCTTCTTCATTAAATGCTTGTAAAACGCCCACTGCTAGCGTATCAGAAGCAATTAAAAATGCTTGCGGAAACTTATTTTTACATTTTGCCGTAACCTTTTTACCTAATTGATAACCATTTTCAACACTAAAAGGCCCCTCAACAAACATATAATTATTATTTTTTCCTCTAGCTTTCAAGTACTCAGCAAAAGCACTAGCTCGCCGATCAATTTCTTGAATTCCGTCATGCTTTGGTCCGACTCCACCAATAAATCCAATTTTTTCATATCCTTTTTTGAAGAACAGATCGATCGCATGTTTAACCGTAAGTTCAAGATTTGGGCGAATAGAATCAAATAATTCAGGAGCAGGATTTGTATCAACAAAAACTCCATTAGGCAGTATCTTATGCAACTGCTTTAATTTTTTATTTTCAATTGGTGCAGCCCCTATCCCAATAAATCCTTGAAATAAAGAAGCATTTTTTATTAAATCATCTATTTCATAAAATGTTTTCATTTGAAGGGCTTCTTTTTCAACTGTTGAAATTAAAGCATTCTTTAACGAAGTAAAATATTCATCTTGTAATTGCTCTTCATGATTAACACGATACAACAGTGCAATCGTAGGACGAATTTTCTTTTCTTGATGATCTTTCCAGTAACCTAACTTATTAGCAATCTCTAAAATTTTATTTTTTGTATCAGCTGTAATGGATAAGTTAGGATCATTATTTAACAAACGAGATACAGTAGCTGGAGAATAACCAGATTCTTCTGCTATTTTTTTTATAGTTGCCATAATTAATTCTTTCTATATTTTAATTACTCTGTTTAAACAAAAGTTCTATTTTTTCTATAAATAACATTATCAGTTCAGAAGATCATTTTCAAAACTAATCAATAGAACGCAAATATCATTTGTAAATAATTTACTATTTTTGAGTAAATTATTTATTTAAGTGATATAATAAAAGCGTCTTCAATATAATATTCTTAGAAATCAGGTAGAACCATGAAAGCAAATATTCGATGGCTAGATGATCCAGAAACTTTCCGCGTTAATCAAATTGCAGCGCACAGTGATCATTTATATTTCAAAAATTATGAAGAATGGGAACAAAAACGTAGCAGTTTTATTCAAAGTCTAGATGGAAAATGGCAATTTAAATTTTCTAATAATCCCCAAACTAGACCACTTGATTTTTACAAAACTAATTTTGATGCTTCAGATTTTGATTTCATTCCTGTTCCAAGTGAAATTGAATTAAATAATTATGCACAAAATCAATATATAAATACCCTCTATCCTTGGGAGGGAAAAATTTTTCGCAGACCAGCTTATTCGCTAGGACAGAAAACAGATCGTTCATTCAGTGGAGGAGAAGATAATACGGTCGGTTCTTACATTAAACATTTTGATTTAGATAATTCTTTTCAAGGAAAGCACGTTCATGTTTTCTTTGAAGGAGTAGAACGAGCAATGTTTGTTTGGCTAAATGGTCATTTTATTGGATATGGTGAAGATAGTTTTACTCCATCTGAATTTAATCTTACCCCCTACCTTAAAGAAAAGAACAATATTTTAGCTGTACAAGTATTCAAACACAGTACTGCTTCTTTTTTAGAGGATCAGGATATGTTTAGATTTTCTGGAATTTTCCGCTCAGTAAAGCTACTTGCTTTTCCAGAAACACATTTAATGGATCTTGCATTAAAACCAACAATTACAAATGACTACCATGATGGAATTTTCAATGCCAAATTATCCTTTACTGGTACAAAAGATGGATATGTACGTTTAAAAATAAAAGATATCAATGGGCAAACTTTACTGGATGAAGAACATAATCTAACTTCAACAATTACAATCGAAAATAAATTACTGAAAAACATTCATCTTTGGGATAACCATCACCCTTATTTATATCAGTTATTTATTGAAGTCCACGATTCAAATAAAAATCTAATTGAGTTAGATTCTTATAAATTTGGATTTCGAGAAATTAAAATAACTGACGATAAAGTTGTATTACTCAATGGAAAGAGACTAATTATAAATGGGGTCAACCGACACGAATGGAATATGAATAGCGGACGTACCATTACTAAACAGGATATGAAGGCCGATATTCAGACCTTTAAAAGAAACAATATCAATGCGGTACGTACTTGCCATTATCCTAATCAAATTCCGTGGTATTACTTATGTGATCAAAATGGTATCTACGTTATGGCAGAGAATAATTTAGAATCTCACGGAACATGGCAAAAAATGGGAGAAGTTGAGCCTTCGTATAATGTTCCAGGATCTTTAGCAGAATGGCGTAATGTAGTTATTGATCGTGCTAGAAGTAATTATGAAACTTTAAAGAATCATACTTCTATTCTCTTTTGGTCGCTAGGTAATGAATCATATGCTGGTGAAAATTTAATAGCAATGAATCAATTCTATAAATCGCACGATGATACACGCCTTACGCATTATGAAGGTGTGGTTCATACACCAGACTTAAAAAATAAAATATCTGATTTAGAAAGTTACATGTATCTCCCACCTAAAGAAGCTGAAAAATATTTAAAAAATAATCCTTCAAAGCCATTTCTTGAATGCGAATATATGCATGATATGGGCAATTCAGATGGTGGAATGAAATCTTACATTAAATTAATTGATGAATATCCACAATATTTAGGCGGATTTATTTGGGACTTTATTGATCAAGCTCTTTTAACCTATGATCCAATAAGCGGTAAAAAAGTACTCAGATACGGTGGTGACTTTGATGATCGACACTCAGATTATGAGTTTTCTGGGGATGGTCTAATGTTTGCTGATCGAACTGAAAAACCAGCAATGCAGGAGGTTAAATATTATTATGGATTACACAAATAAACTCCACATTATTTACGGAGATGCAGCGTTAGGAGTACAAACTAAAAAATTTCAATATATTTTTAGTTATGAAAAAGGCGGACTTGAATCCCTAAAAATCAATAATAAAGAATGGCTCTATCGTATCCCTACTCCAACATTTTGGCGTGCCACAACCGATAACGATCGCGGTAATGGCTTTAGCGTTAAGGCTGCTCAATGGTTAGGAGCGGATATGTTCAGCCAATGTAGTAAAATTCATCTAACAGTTGATGATCAAAAATTTGATCCTCTACCTATCGCTCCATTCAATAATCAATTTTCTAACCATGAATATGCAAATCTCGTAAAAATTAGTTTTGATTATAAAACTACTACTACGCCGGCAACTATATGCACGATTACCTATGTTATTGATTCCAGTGGACACGCAACTATTAAAATGCGTTACATGGGAAAAGAAGGATTGCCATCTCTTCCAGTCCTAGGAATGCGTTTTATCATGCCTACGATGGCAACTGGATTTGAATATTATGGACTTTCTTCTGAAACATATCCTGATCGTAAAGCAGGGGCAAAAAAAGGAGTATTTCACGTAAAAGGTTTACCTGTCACAAAATATTTGGTTCCACAAGAAAATGGCATGCATATGGACACAGATAAATTAATTATCACTAGAAATACTAGCCTGAATAATGCAGATCGTGATACAAATGATTTTCAACTAGAAATTAATAAAACTGATAAACCACTTAACTTTAGTTGCCTCCCCTATACCGCTGAAGAATTAGAAAATGCCACACACATTGAAGAACTTCCACTAGCACGCAGAACAGTTTTAGTAATTGCTGGAAAAGTACGCGGTGTAGGGGGAATAGACAGTTGGGGGACAGATGTTGAAGAAAAATATAGAATAGATTCAAGTAAAAATTTTGAATTTTCATTCAAATTAAGTTAAAAATAATAAATTTAGAAGGAGTATTATAAATATGAAAGTATTAGTTATTGGTGGTGCCGGTTATATCGGCTCTCATGCTGTTAGAAAATTAATTGAAGAAGGAAACGATGTTGTTGTCCTTGATTCTCTCTACACTGGCCATAGAAAGGCTGTTGACAAGAGAGCTAAATTTTATCAAGGCGACATCGAAGATACTAATTTAGTAAGCAAGATCTTACGGGACGAAAACATTGATGCTGTTATGCACTTTGCCGCTTACTCATTAGTTCCTGAATCAGTTAAGAAACCTTTGAAATATTACGACAACAATGTCTCAGGTATGATTTCTCTTCTTCAAGCCATGGATGACGCTAAAGTTAAATACCTAGTATTTTCTTCATCCGCTGCTACTTATGGTATTCCAAAGACTTTACCGATTACTGAAGATACACCACTTGATCCAATTAATCCTTATGGCGAAACCAAGATGATGATGGAAAAGATTATGCACTGGGCTGACAAGGCTGACGGCATTAAGTCTATCGCTCTTCGCTACTTTAATGTTGCTGGTGCTTCAAGCGACGGCTCAATTGGTGAAGATCACGGTCCTGAAACTCACCTAATTCCAAATATCTTAAAGAGTGCTATTTCTGGTGATGGCAACTTTACTATTTTTGGTGACGACTATGACACTAAAGACGGTACTAATGTCCGTGACTACGTTCAAGTTGAAGACTTAATTGACGC
>JAETUM010000011.1 GCA_021768625.1 Candidatus Stoquefichus sp.
GTTTACATATTTCTATTTTTAATTCTTTTGAATATTGACTTTTTCTTCCCAATATAAAAACCTCCCGTATCAGTGTTTAATTATTTACACTGTCTACTAGGAAGTTATCATATCAACATTATCATCTTGTATGTAATGATTTTTCACTTAATAATTTAACAACACATCTTATTATTATTTTAAATAGAGTAGAAAGTGGATATCAATTATTAGAAAGCATAGAAGATGATCAAATTATTCATTCTAATAGTTATCGTGTAGCTTTAATGATGAATGATTATTTTATGGAAGAATATGGAATTTTATTTAATGAATCCGAATTAACTAATATTTCTCTTATTATTGCTAATAATGTTAGTCAATCAAATATGATTAATTATGATAATCTTAATCTTCGTAATATTCATAAATATGTTGATAATAAATATATTGAAATTACAAAGAATATTATTCAAATGGTTGAAGAAAATTATTATTTATTTCCTTTTAAAGAAAGTTTTATTTCTAAATTTATTTTACATATTCAAAATTTATTTTTTAGAGCTCATAATAATTTTCATGTTAAGAATCCATTAGCTGATACAATTAAAATGTCATATCCTTTAATCTATGATATCGCTGTATTTATTGCTCAACAAATAAAACAAAATTATGATATATACTTAAATGAAGATGAAATAGCATTTATTTCATTTCATATTGGTTCTTACTTTGAAGGAAATTCATTTATTAAAATGACAAGAGTAAATTGTGCTTTTATTTATATAGAATACTATGACTTCTATAAAACAACTTTAAAAAATCTTTGTCAAAGATTTGATGATAAAATTGCTATTACAAAAATATCATCAATTAGTGATTATATTGATGAAATAAATTCTGATATTGATTTACTTATTCTTACAACTGGAATAAATACTCATTTTAAAACAAAATCTGTTTATATGAAACCATTCCCTGATTTAGAAGATTATCATAAAATAGAAGAAATTATTGATGAAATTTCTTTTATAAAACAACGTAATGAATTAAAAGATTATATTCTTAATTTCTTTAATGAACAATTATTTTATAAAAATCCACCATTTTTTAATAAAGAAGAAACTCTACTTCAAATGACAACAGACTTATCTAATTTAAATTATACAGGAGAAGATTTTTATAATGATGTTTTAAATAGAGAAGCTCTTTCATCAACAGCTTTTCATGATATAGCTGTTCCTCATTCACTTACAGCTAAAAGTACACATAAAAGTTTTATTTCTATTGCTTTATTTGATGAAGGAATTTTATGGTCAGAAAATAAATATGTTCATGTTGTAGCTATTATTGGCATTAATGATCATTCAAGGAAGATTTTTTCTAAATTTTTTGATCAATTAATTGATATGTTTGACAATCCTGTTAATATTCAAAAACTTCTTAATGCTAATAACTTTGACGAGTTTTTCTATATTATTAATATGCTGTTTTCTTCTAGTAAATAAAAAAAATATATAACAATGCAATGTTTATATATTTTTTTTATTATTAGAATAACCAATCAAATAAAAATGATTTCCTTTCTATATCTTTTGTAGATTCACAATAATTTACCTTTAATTCACCAGATAAACTTTTTCCTTTTCCATTTCCTAAAATAATCTGATAAACGCCTTGTTTATATGTAGCATGATAATCATTTTGATGATCTGCTAAGACTTGATCCTTATCATCTACACCTTTTACCCATTCTTTATAATCTTTTAATAATTCATTTTTTATTTTATACATCTCTTTAATATCTTCTTCTTGATAAGAATGAGCTATAATTTTATATTGTGGTTCTTCATTTATAGCTTTTACACTTATTAAAAATAAACCCATTAAAATAATAATAACTAACTTCTTCATTCTATTCACCTCTCAAACAGTATGAACAAAATTGGAAAATATATACAAAAAAATCTTACTTTTATAGTAAGACTTTTTCACTATTTTATTTTAAATTTAGTTTACAAATCAAAATATGTGTATTCTTTAGATTTATACACAATACTTATACTAGCTTAACACATTAATAAAGTGCTACAAGGATTAAATTTTGTAATGGAGAATGAATTTAATTAATTATTGTTTATTTATATTTATTATTTAACAATCAAATTATTAAGTTTAGGATCTATAACTTGAAATTCTTTTTTCCAATACCCTATATTTTGTTCACAATAAGCATAAAAATTTTCTGCTGTTTTTACATTTGAAATTGCTTCACAAAGATTTAATGGATCATTTATTAATATTCCTTTTCTATTTAATAGCATAAGAATATCATTCCAAATTAAATAACTCATAGACTCAAAATAGAATGATTGATTATTCATATGAATAGTATATGCTATATTATAATCTCTTCTTGCTATTTTTGTTCCAGAAGTATAACGAGGACATATCATAAAATCAATAGAAATTATATCTGTATACTTAATTTCATATAAATATTTTTTTTGTTTATTGGTTATATAAATTTCATCTTCCCTAAAATCAATATTTACAACAAGTTCATAATTCATAGTGAATTTTGAATCTTGATTTTTACCACATTTTAAGCATGTCTTAAATATATATTTTTTTGACATTTGAAAGAAATCTTGTGTTTTCATCTTTTTTCTCCTTTAACAAATTAAATAATCTTCTGTAACATTACTCATAAATAAACAAAACAAAGATATTCTTCTATTTGTTCACACTGCAAATAAACTTAATAACTCAATATCTAATCCATTACCATAATAATTTAACTCTTTATTTATATTCTTCTTGAACATCATAATAAATCAAATCATCAAATGTTTGTCCTCTAATAACAATCTTAGATTTTCCTTGATATGTAAAAACAACAGGTGGCCTAGGAATTTGATTATAATTTGATGACATTGAATAATGATATGCTCCTGTAGAAAATACTGCCAGTATATCTTTTGATTGTGGATTTGCCATCATAATATCCTTGATTAAAATATCTCCAGATTCACAGTTCTTACCAGCAATAGTAACCAAAGTATCTTTTTCTTCTTCTGCTTTATTAACAATAAGAGCATCATATTTTGATTGATATAATGCAGGTCTAATATTTTCATTCATTCCTCCATCAATACTTATATATTTTCTAATATGAGGAATATCTTTGATTGAACCAACAGTATATAATGTAACTCCAGCGTTTCCTACAACAAAGCGTCCTGGTTCTATCATAATCATTGGTCTTTCCCAACCTTTTGCTTCAAATCCAGTATTAATAATATTAACTATTGTTTTTACAACTAAATCAAAATCTAGTGGATGATCAACCTCAGTATATTGAATTCCAAATCCTCCACCAGCATTTAACTTTTTAATAACAACACCATATTCATCATAAATTTGATATGCTATTTCTACAAATTTTTGCATTGCTAAAACATATGCTTGAATTTCTTCAATTTGACTACCAACGTGACAATGAATACCTTCAAATTCTATAAATTTTGAATTTAAAACTTGTCCGATAGCTTTTAAATAAGTCATATCATGACTACTAAATCCAAATTTTGTATCTTTTGCCCCTACTCTAATATAATCATGCCCTCCAGCATAAACGCCTGGAGTAACTCTCACTGTAGCATAAACTTTTGTATTTAATTTTCCAGCAATTTCTTCTATCAATTCTATTTCATAAAAATTATCAACAACAAAGTGAACAACATGATTTGTTAGTGCAAATTCAATTTCTGATGGTAACTTATTATTTCCATGGAAATATATCTTTTCTGGATCAAATCCTGCTTTCAATGCTATTGAAATTTCTCCTGCACTGACACAATCAATACCAACTCCATATTCACTAGCAATTCTATAAATTTCTAAACAACTAAATGATTTAGAAGCAAATAATGGTAAAGTATTTTCATATTTATTCATAAAGTTTTCTTTTAATGTATTGAATTGGTGACGTATATGTCCTTCACTCATAACATATAATGGTGTCCCATAACGATTTACCAAATCCATAGCATTGACATCATCTATATATAAAGTATTATCCCTTACTTGTGCAAATTGTGTTTGTAAAACCATTTTAATCCCCCTAATATAAATTCTTTAACGTATATAAACCATTTTCTTTATCTTGCATAGCTAGACAAGCAGACAAAGCTCCTTGTACAAAAACTTCTTTAGATAAAGCCATATGACTAACTTCTATAACTTCGTCATGACCTGCAAACAATACAGAATGTTCACCAAAAATTGTTCCAGCTCTTACAGATTGAATTCCAATTTCATTTTTTTCTCTTTTATGATGAACTTCACTTCTATCATAAACAGGTTTTACTTCTTTAATATCTTCTTCTATAACATCATATAAAAGTTTTGCTGTTCCTGAAGGTGCATCTATTTTTTGATTATGATGTTTTTCAATAATTTCTATATCATATTCATTTTCATAAAATTCTCTAGCAACTTCTTTAACAATCTTTGTCAACATTGAGATACCAAATGAAGTATTATATGATTGAAAAATTGGTATTTGAGAAGAAGCTTCTTCTATTCTTAATAATTGTTGTTGATCATAACCAGTTGTTGCAATAACTAATGCACAATGATTCTTAATTCCAAATTTTAAAAGATCATCTAAATTATTAGGATGTGAAAAATCAATAATTGCATCTACTTTTTGATTACATTCTTTCAAAGATGAATACATTCCTTCTGGAACATCTTCATCAAAGACAGGTGAAACAACACCTACAAGATTCATTTTTTCATGTTGTCTTACTGCATGGGCAACCTTTTTTCCCATTAACCCAAATCCATAAACTAATACATTCATATTAATAACCCTTTTCCTCAAATGCTTTCATAGCATCAAATAATAATTTCTTATTAGCATCTGTTGTTGGAATAAGTGGTTTTCTAACCATTTCACCACATACTCCTAATTTTGCTAAAGCAGCTTTAGGCATAATTGGATTCACATCAGCAAATAAATATTTGCTAACATCATTCAAATCATATGCCATTTGTTGTGCTAACTTCAAATCACCTTTTAAAATAGCTTGTGCAAATTTTTCTGTTTCTCTTGGATAAACATTAGATAATACTGAAATGACACCTTTTCCACCTGCTGCCATAAAAGGTAAAATATTATCATCACATCCACTATACATATCGAAATCCATATTTTTTGTTTTTGATAAAACATCCATAGCATATGCAATATTATCTGTTGCATCTTTCATTGCTTTAATATTCTTATGTTTAGCAAGTTCAACAACTGTATCAACAGCAATATTCATTCCAGTACGTCCTGGTACATTATATAAAATCATTGGAATGTCAACTCTATCTGCTATATATGTATAATGATTAATTAATCCTCTTTGACTTGTTTTATTATAGTATGGTGATACAACTAAAATTGCATCAGCACCTACTTCTTTTGCAAATTTTGCTTTCTTTAAAGCTGTTTGAGTATCATTAGATCCAGCTCCTGCAATAACTTTAATACCAGTTCCTTTAGCCATTTCCATGACAATTTTTGTTAATTCAAATTCTTCTTCAATTGTAATTGTTGGAGTTTCTCCAGTTGTCCCATTAACTAGTAAAGCTTGAACTCCACCATCAATCATACGTTGAACTTGTCTTTTAAATCCTTCATAATCAATACTTTCATCATCAAACATTGGTAATACAAGTGCGACTGCACTTCCTTCAAAAATTGCGCTCATAATTTCCTCCTATAAATGATATATTTTTTTTATTTGTTGAACTGCTAAGTTCATTAACTCATTTGGTATAACATATGAAATAGATGTTTCAGATGTTGTGACTTGTAGTAAAGGAATTTGATGTTGTCCCAATATATCAAAGATATTAGCAGCAACACCGACCTCTTCTTTCATTCCTTCTCCTTCAACCATAACTTTAGCAACATTTCTATTTTGATAAATCATTATTCTTGGATGTTTATCTTTAATAAGTTCTAAAGCTTTATTTAGTTTCTCTTGATCTTTTTGTTGACATGTAAAATCAATTCTCATTTCTTCTTCTAACATAACTTGAGAAATCATATCAATATTAACTCCCATTGTTGATATTTGTTTAAAAATATCTCCAACAAATAATGAATTCTTTTCAACATTTAATAATTTTACTTGAATAATTTGATTATCACTCTCAACCTGAGTCACAATATTATCAATCATCATATAACCTTCTTTCTATAAAAAAATTGCAATGAATACCATTGCAATCAATAAACACTTATTAAAGCAATAGCACCCCACTTTATTATTATAAAGTGACAGTGATATAGATATTCTCTATACCCCCAGATAATAGTTACGTGCAAATAACTATCTCTTCGGCAATTGCTCCTCCTTCTTCTTAGTTGCACCTTTCATAAAAGAATTCTTAACTCTTGCACCTCTATCTTGCATTTAATACTACCACAACGTGTACATGAAAGCAATATTTATTTTTATACTTTTATTATAACATCTTTTTTGTTTTCTTTATACTTTTCATCTCATTTCATATGCTTTTCTATATAAATGTTGCATATATAAGCTTTAAAATGCATAAAATATTTTTGTAATTGGTTTTATATTATGTGAAAAATTTATTTTTTTGTGGATTTTTGTAAATAAATAATGTATTATAGGATACGCATTATGTAGATAGCGAGGTAGGTATTATATGGTTATAGAATTAAATAAGCAATTTGACAAACGTAAAAGTGAAATCGAAAATACTATTAAAGATGTTATCAGTAAACATAATATTGAACTTTCACAAACTATTATTGATAATATGATTATTCATCTTTCATTATGTGTATCTAGAGAAATTAATGGAACTTACATTCATACTAGTGAAAGTCAAATTCATCAACTTAAACAACATGAATATTATATTATTGCAAAAGAAATTATTTTATCGTTAGAAAATAAATTTAATGTCTCTATTGATAAAGATCAGATTTGTTATACAACTATGTATTTAGCTAATATGGACCTACTAGATATTGATTTTCATTTTGAATATGATTTAGATGAAGATATTTTAGAAGAAATTATTAATGAAACAACTATTTTAATTAAGAATAGTTTAAATATTGATTTAAAGAAAAATAAAGATTTTTATTCAGGAATGTCTTTACACTTCTTTCCTGCTTTAGAACGTTTACAAAACAATGAGCAACTTGTAGATAATCCATTAAAAGATTACATTCAAGCTCAACATCAAATTGAATTTCATTGTGCTGAAATTTTTAATGAAGTTGTAAAAAAATATTATGATCAATCATTTAATGAACACGAATTAGCCTATATTGCTTTACATTTTGGTACAGTTATTGAAAGATAATACAAAGAAAATGTTAGTTTAATTATTAAAAATTAAACTAACATTTTTTAATACATATATTCTAAAAATTGTATTCCTGCTTTTGTTTTAAAGATGTTCTTTTTCGCATGATTAATAGCTTCTTGATCACAATGTCCTTCATCCAAATTCACTAAAAAGTCAGCCTCTACTAAAATTTGATAATCCATTCCCTGTATATGATCATAAGTATGATGATGTCCTATAATATAACATACTCTTTCTATAATATCTTGATCAATATTTAATTCTTCTAACATTTCTTTAGCAATTTGAGGTCCTTCTATTTCTTGATAATGTCCTGCACTACTGCCATATTTTTCTTCACTTTTTTTAATGCCTATATCATGCATTAAAGCAGTTATTTCTAAAATATATTGTGTTCTTTCATCAAGATTTTCTAATTTTCCTATCATTTGACTGTAGGCAAAAACTTTCATAAAGTGATTAATTCTTTTTCTTTGTCCATTATAATATTCAGACATTTTTTTTGATACTATTTCTATCATTCTATTCTCCTTTATTTTTAAATACTATATAAAATACATATAATATCAAAGTTTCAATAGCACAGACTAATGTTAACATCATAAAGAAATAACTGATAATAGATAATATATCATTATGAGTATTAAAAGCTGTTACTCCTAAAAATAAGATTAATCCTATAAGAGTTATAAATCTTAGATATTTAAAATATTTATATAATCTTTCAGATAACAATTGATATTTATTCATATTATTTTCCTATACAAAAGCGTTTAAATAATTCATCTAATAAATCTTCTTTTGCTCTTTCTCCTAATATTTCTTTTAAATTTTCCCAAGAATTATATAAATCAGTAACAATTAAATCAGTTGGAATTTGATTTTTCATTGCTTCAATAGCAATATTTAATGATTGATTAGCTTTTTCTAATAATTGAATTTGTCTTGCATTAGCTAATATATCTTCTTGTCCTGATGTTATTTTTCCTAATTCAAACATAGTTTTTATCTTTTGGATAAGTGGTTGAATATCTTTATCTTTAGCACTTATTGAAACTCCATCTATATTTTGAATAAATCCTTGATCTTTTTTATTAAAAACAATAATTCTATTTGTATCTTGAGATAATTTTAAAAGTTCTTCATCTTCTTGTGTAAGTGGTGATGATCCATCAATAACCAATAATACCAAATCAACTTTATGTATGAGTTCTTTAGATTTATTTACACCTATATTTTCAACAATATCATCTGTTTCCCTAATACCTGCTGTATCTATAATATTTAATATAATTTGATCTAGACGTATTGTTCCTTCTACAATATCTCTCGTTGTTCCTGCTATATCTGTGACAATAGCTTTATCCTCTTGTAATAAAGCATTTAACAAACTTGATTTACCTACATTAGGTTTACCTATAATAAGTGTTGATATACCTTCTTTTAATAAATGAACATTTTTTGATGATTCAATAATATGATTCATTTTATCTTGTAATAATTGACTCTTTGGAAGTAATGTTTGAGCTGTAAGTTCTTCTACATCATCATATTCAGGATAATCAATATTGACTTCTATTTGTGTAATGATTTGAATTAAATCTTCCCTTAAATCTTCTATAAAATGACTAATATTTCCTTGTATTCCTTTTAAAGCTAATGATGCAGCATAATCATTTTTAGCAGTAATGAGATCACTAATAGCTTCAGCTTGTGATAAATCAATTCTTCCATTAAGAAAAGCACGTTTTGAAAACTCACCATGTTCTGCCATACGAGCTCCTTTTTTCAAACATAAGTTTAATACCTTTTGCGTAATAAAAACTCCTCCATGGCAATTTATTTCAACCATTTCTTCTCCAGTAAATGTCTTTTTACCTCTATATATATTAATTAAAACTTCATCTATTTTTTCTTGCTCATCTTGAATATATCCATATGTAATAGTATGACTCTTTTTATTTATTATATTTCCTGTAAAAAAATTTTGAACAAAAGCAATACAATCTTTACCACTTAGTCTTATAATAGATATGGCTGCTTCTAAACGACTTGTTGCTATAGCAACAATAATATCATCATTCATTCTTTCACCAACTTTCATTGCCTATAGTATAACATATCTATAAGTATATTATTTCATTTTTGTATGAAAAAAATATGAAAGATTATTAATTTTTCATATTTTTTTATCAAACAATAAATGATTTGTTTTATCAATTGTATTTTTATAAGTAATTAAATAATTATCTAAATGTTCTTGACCTAAAGTTGTAATAGAAAAATATTTTCTAGTAGGTCCTAAAGGTGATTTTGCTTTTCGACACTGAATATATTTTTTCTTTTCTAATCTAGTGAGAATTGGATATAAAGTTCCCTCAATAACATTATTAAATCCAGCTTCTGCTAATTCTATAATAATTTGATACCCATATGTCTCTTTTTGACTAATAATTTTTAAAACACATGCCTCCAATATTCCCTTTAATAATTGACTTTCATCCATCTTATCACCTATTTATCTTTAAAAATATTATCATCATAAATATCTGTATCTTTCTCTTTAATGACATTATATATTTCATTTCTTATTCTATCTCCTTTTCTAAAAAGGAAATAATAAATTGGAATTTCTATAGCTAAAATAATAATTATAAATAGAATACCATCTAATAATTCACTTGTCATAACAACATTTAATATAAAACAAAATATGATAAAAATAATAAATATATTAGCTATTATACTCATTATTCTATCTTCTTTGTATTTTTTATTATACCATTTTTTTACATCTAGTTCTTCGTTATTTTTCTTTTGACATTTTTTTATATATTTTTCATATTGTTTTCTATAAGTCAATATGACTTCATTATAAAATTCATTGCCAAAATGAAATTCATTACTTTCTTCATTATTTTCTTCTTTTATTAATTTATGTCGTTTATTTAAAATAATAAATAATACAAAACTAATAGGAATAAATATATATCTTGGTACAGTTATTAGTTTATATACATTATCTGGCATTGTAAAACACATAATTATAATGCCCATCATTATAATAAAAGTAAGTGTATTATCTAATTTTGGTGAAAACCATTTATATTTAAATACTAATTTTTTTCTTATAAAACAAAATATGATAAAAAGTACGAAGGAAATAAAAATACTTATAAAAGAACCACCTATCTCTACATTAAATAATAAAGGATTTTTTACTTCATCAAAAACAAAGTCTCCAAATGTAAATATTGCTTCTGATACTGCAAGAATCAATATAAAATATCTTATATTATCTAAATATGAAAGAATCATTTCAGAAATAGTTAATTTACGACTATCAATCACTTGATCACAAAATTCTTTAATATCATTTCCTATAATATTTTCTATAGGTTTATTTTCTTCTTGCGCAGAAATAAACAAATCTAAAATATCATTCATAATATCTTCAACATTTCCTACTTTAAATCCTGATGATGATATATAAATATCTATTTCCTGAAACTTTTCTTTATATTCTCCATCTAACAATTTAATATAGTCATGATAAGTTTCAAAATTTTTCATAACAATCCTCCTACTTGGTTAAATATAGTACCTGCATATAAAATAATACAACTATTATGTTATGTCAAGTAGTTGTATAAAAAAAGAAATAGAAAAATTTCTATCTCTTTATTCTACATATGATATAGTAATAAATCTATTCTTTCCTTCTCCTTTACTTTCTGTCTTTAAATGAGAATCCATTTCAGAAATAACTTGATGAATAACTTTTCTTTCATCTGCTGGTAAAGGATCTAATTTAACATCTACTTTACTTCTTAAAACTTGTTTTCCAATTCTTTTAGCCATAGATGTCATTTTTTTATAACGATTTTCTTTATATCCATTAATATCAATACTTAATTCAATTCTCTTTTTAAAAGTATTATTAACAGCATTTTTTGCAATAAAGTTTAATGCTCTTAATATAACTCCACCTTTCCCAATTAAAATTGAATTATTATTTGTATTCACATTACAATAAATACGATCATTTTGAATATATGAAATTGTTTCAACTTCAAATTCCATATTTGTTAAAGTTCTTCTTACAAAACTTTCTAAATATTCTCTGATCATATCTTCTGTATAGCATTCAATAACAACTTTTTTAGAAAATAATCCCTTTTTCTCTTCTATAATCTCATAATTTAATTGTTCTGGAGTTACTCCTAAATCTTGACAAGCAAGTTGAATAACCTCTTCTTCTGTTTTTGCTTCATATGTTTTCATCTTTTAATCCATCCTTATTTATCTTTTTTTCTTTCAATATGATAAATTTGAATATAAATAGTTCTTGCAATAGTTACTAAACTTGTTGTAATCCAATATAATGACATAGCTGTTGGCATTGATAATGCGAACCAAACAATCATAATAGTCATAACAATATTCATTGTTTTCATTGATTGCTGTTGTTTAGAAACCTTATAACGTGGATTTCTCTTTAACATAATATTATTAATTTCAATTGCTAAATATTGTGTAATACCAACAATAATAACAATAATCATATAATACCAAGCACCACTTGTGATTTGAGACATAGGTGTTACACCTAATTTTAAACCAAATAAAGTAGATTCATATAAAACTTCAATTCTTTGAACAGCTTGCCACATTGCTAACATAATAGGTAAAGTTAAGAATGTAGAAAATGATCCAAACATACTAATATTATGCTTTTTATATAAAGCTTGAATTTCAGCTGATTGTCTCATTTGAGAAGCTTGATCTTTTCTACCTGCATATTTTCTTTGAATCTTTTCCATTTCTGGTTGAATCATTTGCATTTTTTGCATAGATACAGTTGATTTAATCATAATTGGTAAAATCAATATGTTAATAAGAATAGTTACTCCTACAACACCCCATGCAACATTACCTAATGCATCTGTCATAAATAAGATACCTTTAGCTAATGGAATTGTTAAAATAAAATCAAAAATTCCAGCATCTAATGACCAAGGTGTACTAGAATTAATAGCACGATCAGCTAATAATTTACCATTTTGGTCTAAATTCTGAGTACATCCAGTTAGCACAAATACAAAGGCAACTAATGCGAATACTTTTAAAAATTTCTTTGTACGTTGATCTAAATACATTTTTTAATCCATCCTTTTATTTATTTTATTATATAGATACTCTAAATTATCTTTATTGCTTGAAAATGAATCATGCAAATATTTATTTCTCACTATAATAATAAAATCCCTTTTTTGAGTCTTATCAAAAACTTCTTGAACCATCATTCTTACTTGTCTTTTAATTTTGTTACGAACAACAGCATTGCCTAATTTTTTACTAACAGAAATTCCAACTTTCAAATGTTCATTATTATTTCTATAATAAATAACATATTTATGACTAACTATGCTTTTTTTCTTTTTTAAAATAGCTTGGAATTCCTCATTTTTTTTAATTCTATATTCTTTTTTCATATTTATTTAGAAAAAAAACCACATTACAGTGGAATTTTATTAGGCAGATAAAACTTTTCTTCCTCTTTTGCGGCGACGAGCAAGTACTTTTCTTCCGCCTACTGTTGCCATTCTAGCTCTAAAACCATGAGTTTTTGATCTTTTTCTTTTATTTGGTTGATATGTTCTTTTCATATTAATTACACCTCCAAAATACAAATTTTTTTATACACAATAACATATGCCCCATTATTATATTGTTTTTGTTCTTATAAGTCAATGAAAATATAAAAATAATGTGGTTCATACGTATTTTTTTATCATTAAAAGTTCTATTTTTATTTATTTTTCATATAATATAGTAACATATAATCACAACTTATTCACAGTGTGAACAGAGTTATTCACAATTGTGCATAACTTTGTTTATTTCCTTATATTAACTTACTTTTTATGTGAATATGTTTATGAATAATTTGTGAATAGACTTTTTTTAAGAAAGTTATTCACATTTATTCACAGTGCATAACATTTTATTCACATTTTTATATTATTAAATTTGTGTATAATTAAAAAAATGTCGATATTTCTTCACTTTTAGATGTGCATAACTATGTGAATAAGTTGTGCATAATTTTTTTCTTCTTCTATTTATTCACAATTTCCTCTATAATAATAGTGAAAGAAGGTGAATATATGAATAATTTATCCTCTGATTGGGAAAAAACTTTAAATATTTTTAAAACTCAATGTGATGATAAAGTCTTTTTTGATTCATATTTTTCTTCTTTAAAGGTAAGAGATGTTGTTGATGGAGATATTATAGTTACTATAGATACGCAGTGGAGTCTAGGTGAGGTTAATCCTTATTTAGATAAACTAGAAGAAATATATAATACATTAACAAGTGGCCATTATCATATTAATTTAGTTGTTGAAGAAGATTATATTCAATCTATTCAACAAAAAAATGAATTATTAAACTTTGAAGATAATTTAAATCCTGATTTTACATTTGAAAACTTTGTTGTGGGTGGAAGTAACAGAATTGCTCAAAACGCTTCTTTAGCAGTTGCTATGAAACCAGGTATATCCTATAGTCCTTTATTTATTCATAGTAATTCTGGGCTAGGAAAAACCCATTTATTAAATGCTATTGGTAATTATGCTAAGTCTAAAGATCCAACAATTAAAATACTTTTTACAACAAGTGAGAATTTTGTCAATGAATATATTCAATCATTATCAAATCATACAATAGATGAGTTTAATTATAAGTTTAGACATATTGATATTCTCTTAATTGATGATATTCAATTTATGGCATCAAAAGAATCTTCAAGTGAAATATTTTTTAATATCTTTAATAGTTTAATAAGCAATAAAAAACAAATTGTTATTACAAGTGATAAACCTCCTAGAGATTTAAAAGGAATGGAAAGTCGCTTAGTAAGTCGCTTCTCTTCTGGTTTAACTGTAAGTATAGATACACCAGAATTTGAAACATCAAAAGCCATATTAAGGAAAAAAATAGAAATTGAAAATGTTGATTATCCAATTACAGAAGAAGTTCTTGATTTTATTGCTAGTCATTTTAATCAAGATGTAAGATCCTTAGAAGGTAGTTTAAATAGATTAATGTTTTGGAAATTAGTTAATGGAAAAAATGTGAATTGTATTGATTTAAACTTTGCTTTAGATGCTTTTAGTGATACATACGAACAACCTCATAAGACTACAGAATTAACTGTTGATGCTATCAAAAATTGTGTGGCAGACTATTATAATTTAACTGTTAACCAATTAAATTCAAAAACAAGAACATCAAATATTATAGTAGCAAGACATATAGCTATGTATTTAGTCAGAGATTTAATTAAAGATATTTCTTTTATCCAAATTGGTCATGAATTTGGTGGTAGAGATCATTCAACAGTTATGAAAGCTTGCGATAAAGTTGAAAAGAAATTGGATAAAGATTTGAATTATAGAAAAGCTATTCAAGACATAAAGAAAAAACTTTTATAAAAGTTATTCACATTTATTCACAACTTATTCACTATGTTTAAATCAAAATATATTGATTTATTCAATAAATTAATAAGTTATTCACATTATTCACAATATTATAATTAATATATTATTTAAATAATAATAAATAAAAGGAGAAAAAAGATGAATTTTAAAATAAAAAGAACTGTATTATTAAATGCACTTTCTAAAGTTTCTAAAGCTGTTTCTTTAAAAAGTCCATTACCTGTTTTAACTGGTATTAAATTTGATTTACAAGAAGATCAATTAATTTTAACTGGAAGTGATAGTGATATTACTATTCAAACAAGTATTAAAGATGATATTGAAATTATAGAAAAAGGAGCTGTCGTGTTATCTTCACGTTATATCTTAGAAATTATCAAAAAAATAGATTCTGAAATTGTTCATATTTATATTGTTGATGGTACACTTACTAGAATTGAAGGTTCTGGTTCTAAATTTGATTTAAATGGAACATCATATATTGATTATCCTAGAATTGATTTAAATAAATCTGGTGTTCATTTAGAAATGAAATCAATAGATTTAAAACATGCTATAGAACAAACTTCTTTTGCTACAAGTGAAAAAGAAACAAGACCTGTTTTAACTGGAGTTAATTTTAAAGCTAAGAATCGCATGTTAGAATGTATAGCTACTGATAGTTATCGTTTAGCAAAACGTATTCTTCCTATTGAATCAGATGTTACATTTAATATTATTATTCCTAAAAAAAGTTTAATAGAAATTAGTCGTATTATAGAAAAAGATGAAATTATAGATTTATATGTATCAGATCGTAAAGTTTTATTTGTATTAGATGTAGCTATTATTCAAACAAGATTAATTGATGGATCTTATCCTGATACAAGTCGCCTTATTCCTAGTGAATTTGATTACTCTATGTCTGTTGATAGTATTAGTTTATTAAATTCTATAGATAGAGCTTCTTTACTTTCTAATGAGCAATCTAATATTATTAAATTAACAATGGATGAAGATAATGTTATTCTTTCTTCATTTTCACAAGAAATTGGATCAGTTGAAGAAAATTTATCTAAAGCTTTTTATAAAGGTCAACCATTACATATTTCATTTAGTGCAAAATATTTAAATGATGCTATTAAAAGCATAAATAGTGAGAAAGTAAGAGTTTTATTTACTGGCGAAATGAGGCCATTTATTATTAAAGATTTAGAAAGAGAAGATATTATTCAATTAGTATTACCAGTAAGAACATATTAAAAGTATAATTAAGTTTATACTTTTTATTTAGTTATAAAATAAATTGTGATATAATAAAATAAACTAAATAGGCAAAATTATTGAAAGATAATGACGCAAAGCTATAGGGCCTAATATATATGGCAGCCAGTTGCATTTAATAGATAGGGCTGTTACCTATCTTTTTTTATGAAAGGAGAATTATAATGAAGGGTAGGAAATTATATATAAAAGTTATATTTATCATTTTCTTATTTATTTTTTTAGGATTTTCTTTTCAAAACTTTACTCAAAGAAATGCTCAATTTAATGATGAGAGAATTATGGATCATTTAGAAGATATTTGTAAACAAACTTCTAATATGTATCATAAAAAATTTGATGATGCAAAATCATTAATTATGAGTACTTGTTCATTAATAAGTAATCATTATTATAGTCATGAAGATATAGGAAAAATTTTAAATAATTTAGAAAAAGATAATAGTTTATTTACAAGAATATGGTATTTAGATCAAGATGGAAAATCTTATAATTATTATAAAAATGAAGTTTTAAAAACAAATGGAAATTATGTTGATGAAATCTTTAAAGGCAATACTGGAATATCAGATGTTTTTTCTTCTGCATATAATCAAAAAGACATTATTGCTGTTTATTCACCTGTTTATCAAAATAAAAAGGTTGTTGGAGGAATTGTAGGTATTATTGAAATTAATGATGAAGATAATAGTCTTCTTTATGATGATTTTTTTGATAATAGTGCTTATGTATTTGCTACAACAAAAGATGGGCAGATTATCACAAAAGTAAGAAATGATAATACTTTGTATTTAGGTGCTAATTATTTTTATTTTTTAAAAAATGATGTTACTTTTAATGAGAAATCTTTTCAGTCTATTATAAAGAATATGAATAATAATCAATCTGGTTATTTTAAATATAGTTTAAAAAATAATGGAAGAATATGTTTTTATACACCAGTTTCTATTAATAATTGGTATGTATTTACAATCATATCTGAAGATTTTGTAATTAATCAGACAAAACAAATGAATGAGATTACTTTCCAATTCACTGTTCCTTTAGTTATTGTTTTATTTTGTATATTTTTAATTATTATTCATTATTTTATAAAAACAAATAAACAAATAGAAAAAATAAATAATCAATTAGTTGTTAATCATAAAAAAATAGAATCTATTTTAAAATTAACAAGCGATAGAATTTTTGAATATCATGTAAATGAAGATAGTCTTATTTTAGATGCTTGGGATAATCAACCTAAAGTTATATTTAATAATTTTTTGAAGTATTTATCTAATTATGAATTTGTTGTGAGTGAACATGAAAAAATGTTTAAAGAAAAATTTAATCAATTAATAAATGGAGAAAAAGAAGTCTCTTTTGATGTTAAATTACCTTATATTAGTAAAGATTTAAAAACATGGTTTCATATTTCTATGATACGAATATCAAATCATACTTTTATTGGAACTTTTCAAAATAGTACAAAAAAAATGAATGAATATAATCATTTGTTAGAAAATCAAATGTTTAAGAATTCTATATATGCTCATGCAACAAGTATGTTTGCAGTTCATTTAAAAAGTAAAAAAGTTATAATTTCCCAAAGTGAAGGAAAATATAAAAATTATGTTGATTATGATTATGAAAATCAATTTATTCATCATTTTTTAGAATATGTTTATGAAGATGATAAAAAATTAGTTCAAGACTTTTTCTCTTATGATCATATCCAAAAATTATTTCATCAATCTATTCAAAATAATAAAATAGATTTTAGATATTTCAATTCTAAAACAGAAAAATATGAATGGAGAAGATGTAATGTACAGTTTGAAAGACAGAGTAGTAATAATGATCTTATCATGATAGCTTATTCTAATAATATTGATGATGAAAAGAAAATACAATTAGAAAATGAATATAAAGCACAAAAAGATGGTTTAACTGGTTTATTAAATAGGGATACTTTTAATCAAAAGGTTAATGATTATCTGTCTCATAAACGTGCAAGTTATCAATATAGTGCTTATATGATTTTAGATTTAGATAATTTTAAATATGTTAATGATACTTTAGGTCATGATAGAGGAGATGCTGTTTTAAAAGAAGTTGCACAAACACTTAAATATGTTTTTAATCATAAGAGTTATATAGGAAGATTTGGTGGAGATGAATTTTTGATTTTTATGTATGATCAAGTATCTTATACAGAAATTGAAAAGAAAGCTAATCAAATTTTAAAAAATATTCATGATAATAATTTAGAAAATATCTCTTGTTCTATTGGTATTTGTTTTGTTAGAAATGAAAAAGATTATGAAGAATTGTTTAAAAAGAGTGATAAAGCATTGTATATGTGTAAAAATTCAGGAAAAAATAGTTTTAAAATTTATTATAATTTGGAAAAGGAATAATTCATTGATTATTGAATTATTCTTTTTTTCTTTCAAATTTCTATTTTAAGACACTTTCTTACAAAAATGATATTTATATCTTTTTTAATTAATTGTTAATATAAGGCTTTAAAACTATCATTTTTTTATATTTTATGTTATAATAATGAGTGTTTTTATGAAAGAGAGTGACTTTTGATGAAAGAAATTAATATTGATACTGATTATATTACTTTAGGTAAATTTCTTAAATATGTAAATGCAGTTGACTCTGGAGCCATTGCTAAGATGGTTATCTTAGATGGTCATGTTTTGGTTAATGATGAAGTAGAAATAAGAAGAGGAAAGAAATTAAGAAATGGAGACAGAATTTCTTTTGATGGAATAACTTATATTATTAAAAATGAAAATTAATCAGTTAGAATTAGTTCATTTTAGAAATTATAAAAATTGTTCTGTCCAATTTCATCCTTTTATTAATATTTTTATAGGAAAGAATGCTCAAGGGAAAACAAATTTATTAGAATCTATATATATTTTATCTTTATCAAAAAGTTTTAAAACAAATATTATAGAAGAACTTATTTATTTTAAAGAGGATTTTGCAAAGGTTACTGGGAAAATAGAAACAAATCATAAGAATATGGATTTACAAATTATTTTTTCTACTTTGGGTAAAAAAGCAATGATCAATCATAAAGAAATAAAAAAGAGTAGTGATTATGTAGGATATCTTAATGTTGTATTATTTATTCCAGAAGACTTAATGTTAATTAAAGGAAGTCCAAAATTAAGAAGAAAATTAATGGATATGGAGATTTCTAAAATATCTCCTATTTATATGTATAACTTGAATAAATATCATAAATTACTAAGAGAAAGAAATAAGTATTTAAAGGTATTACATGATAAACATAGTCAAGCAGATGAATACTTAGAAGTCTTAAGTGAACAAATGGCTCATATTCAAGTAGATTTGATAAAAAAAAGAATAGAATTTGTAGAATTATTAAATGAAATTGCATCTTCTATGTATGATTATATTTCATTACATGAAGAAGTATTACAAATAGAATATAAATCAACTTATAAAACAATTGATTATCAAACAATTCTAGATAAATATGAAAAAAATTATCAAAGGGATATTCATTATAGTCAAACAATGGATGGATTACATAAAGATGATATGTTGATGTTCTTAAATGGGAAAGATGCTGTTATTTATGCATCTCAAGGACAACAAAGATCTATTGTTTTAGCTATCAAGATTGGTTTATTAGAATTAATAAAAAAAGAAATTGGAGAGTATCCAATATTATTATTAGATGATGTATTAAGTGAATTAGATGATGTCAGAAAAACAAAACTTCTCAATTTAATTCAAGATAAAGTGCAAACATTTTTAACTTCGACATCTATTGATGGAATACATCACCAAGTGATAGATAAAGCAAAAAAAATTTATATAGAAAATGGTCAAGTGAAAGGAGATTAAAATGGAAGAAAGTAAAGTGACACATAGTTATGATGAATCTGATATTCAGGTATTAGAAGGATTAGAAGCTGTCAGAAAAAGACCTGGTATGTATATTGGGACGACTTCTTCTCGAGGGTTACATCACCTTGTATGGGAAATCGTAGATAACTCTATTGATGAAGCCTTGGCTGGATTTTGTACAGAAATAAAAATTATATTAGAAAAAGGTGACATTGTTAAAGTTATTGACAATGGACGTGGTATGCCTACAGGTAAACATGCAAAAACTGGAAAGAGTACAGTTGAAACAATTTTTACAGTTTTACATGCTGGAGGTAAATTTGGTGGTGGAGGCTATAAAGTATCAGGTGGTCTTCATGGTGTAGGAGCAAGTGTTGTTAATGCTTTGAGTGAATGGTTGGAAGTATATGTTCATAGAGATGGTCATATTTATTATCAACGATTTGAAAAAGGTGGAGAACCAGCAGAAAATTTAAAAATTATTGGAGAGTGTGATGATACTGGAACTACTGTTTCTTTTAAAGCTGATCCATTAATTTTTGAAGAAACAACTGTTTATGATTATGATACTTTAAATCAAAGAATCAGAGAACTAGCTTTCTTAAATAAAGGATTAAAATTAATCTTAGAGGATCAACGTATAGAACCTTTTAAAACAAATACATATCATTATGAAGGTGGAATTAAAGAATATGTTGCTTTCTTAAATAAAAATAAGACAGCAATTCATGAAGAAATTATTTATGTAGAA
Source organism: Candidatus Stoquefichus sp. (assembly GCA_021768625.1). GTDB lineage: Bacteria > Bacillota_I > Bacilli_A > Erysipelotrichales > Coprobacillaceae > MGBC163490. The sequence continues at coordinate 20,800 of JAETUM010000011.1, forward strand.
GATGAGGTAGATGACATTAAAGTAGAAGTTGGTATGCAATATAATGATGGATATCAACCTAATATCTATTCATTTTGTAATAATATTAATACTCATGAAGGTGGAACACATGAAGAAGGTTTCCGTCTTGCTTTAACAAGAGTTATTAATAATTATGCAAAAAATAATAATTTTTTAAAGAAAGATGAAGATTCATTAAGTGGTGAAGATTGTCGTGAAGGATTAACAGCTATTATTTCTGTTAAACATCCTGATCCACAATATGAAGGACAAACAAAAACAAAATTAGGAAATGCTGAAGTAAGAAAAATAGCAAGCAACATTATATCATCAGCATTAGAAAAATTTTTATTGGAAAATCCTGATACAGCAACTATTATTATGAATAAAGCAATAGTTGCTTCACGCGCAAGAATGGCTGCTAAAAGAGCCAGAGAAATGACAAGAAGAAAAACTGCTTTAGATAGTATAGCTTTACCAGGAAAATTAGCTGATTGTTCATCTAAAGATCCTAGTGAATGTGAAGTATTTATTGTCGAAGGGGATTCAGCTGGTGGTAGTGCGAAAAGTGGTAGAGATAGAAGGACACAAGCTATTCTTCCTTTAAGAGGTAAGATTTTAAATGTTGAAAAAGCAAGATTAGATAAAATTTTAGGAAATGCTGAAATTCGTTCTATGATTACTGCTTTTGGTACTGGAATAGGCGAAGATTTTGATTTATCAAAATTAAGATATCATAAAATAGTTATTATGACAGATGCTGATGTTGATGGTGGTCATATTCGTATCTTAATGTTAACTTTCTTATATCGTTTCTTAAGACCTTTAATTGAACAAGGATTTGTATATGCTGCTCAACCACCTTTATATTTATTGAAACATGGAAAAGAGGAAAATTATCTCTATAGTGATTATGAATTACAAAAATTAAGAGAAGAACTAGGTCCTAATGCTAAATATACAATTCAAAGATATAAAGGTTTAGGAGAAATGGATGCTGAACAATTATGGGAAACAACTATGAATCCTGAAAAACGTGTATTATGGCAAATAGATTTAAATGATGCAATGCAAGCTGATGCAATGTTTGATACTTTAATGGGTGAAAAAGTAGAACCTAGACGTGAGTTTATTCAAGAACATGCTCAGGAAGCAGAACTTGATTTATAATAGAGGAGGTTAAACATGGAAGAACGTGGAATAAAGAAAAGAACCTTAACTGAAGAAATGAGAAAATCTTTCATTAACTATGCAATGTCTGTTATTGTTCAAAGAGCACTCCCTGATGTAAGAGATGGTTTAAAACCTGTACAACGTCGTATTGTTCATGGTATGAATGAATTAGGGTGTTATAGTGATAAACCATATAAGAAATCTGCTCGTATTGTTGGAGAGGTTATGGGAAAATATCATCCTCATGGAGATTCTTCAATTTATGAAGCATTGGTACGTATGGCACAAGATTTTTCTTATCGTTATATGATTGTAGATGGACATGGTAACTTTGGTTCAATTGATGGTGATGGAGCTGCTGCACAACGTTACACTGAAGCAAGAATGTCTAAAATTTCTATGGAATTAGTGAAAGATATTAATAAAGATACTGTTAATTTTATTCCTAATTATGATGGTGAAGAAAAAGAACCAGAAGTTTTGCCTGCGAGATTTCCTAACTTATTAGTGAATGGAACCACTGGTATTGCTGTTGGTATGGCTACAAATATACCTCCTCATAATTTAGGAGAAGTTATTGATGCTATTTTAGCTGTTTCTAAAAATCCTGATATTTCTATATTAGAATTAATGGAAAATTATATTCAAGGTCCTGATTTTCCAACTGGTGGATATATTTTAGGTAAGTCAGCAATCAAAAAGGCTTATGAAACAGGTAATGGATTGATTGTTATGCGTTCTAAAACGGATATTATTGATATTCATGGTGGAAAGAAAGCTATTGTTGTGACTGAAATTCCTTATATGGTTAATAAAGCTAGATTGATTGAAAGAATGGCTGATCATGTTAAGGAAAAACGTATAGAAGGTATTACTGAAATTAGAGATGAATCTAATAGAGAAGGTATTCGTATTGTTATTGAACTTCGTAAAGATGTTCAACCAGAAGTTATATTAAATCAATTATTTAAATTAACTGCTTTACAAACAACTTTTGGTGTTAATTCTATTGCTTTGGTTAATAATGAACCACAAACATTGAATTTAAAACAGATGATTTCTTATTATTTAAAACACCAAGAAGAGGTTATTAGAAGAAGAACTGCATTTGATTTAAAGAAAGCAGAAGATAGAGCACATATATTAGAGGGATTAAAAAGAGCTTTAGATAATATTGATGCTATTATTAATTTAATTAGAACTTCAAGAACAACTGAAATTATTCAACAAAGATTAATGGATGAATTTGATATGTCTGATAGACAAGCAAAGGCTATTAGAGAAATGCAACTTCAAAGATTAGCTGGTTTGGAAAGAGAAAAAATAGAAAATGAATTAAAAGAATTATTAGAATTTATTGCTGATTTAAAAGATATTTTAGAAAATGAACAAAGAGTTCTTGAAATTATAGAAGTAGAATTATTACAAATAAAAGATAAATTTGCTGATAAACGAAGAACAGAAATTATTCAAGGAACATTTGATTTAGAAGATGAAGATTTAATACCTGTTGAAGATGTTATCATTTCATTAACAACTAATGGTTATATCAAACGTATGCCTGTAGATACTTATAAGACACAAAATAGAGGTGGTAGAGGTATTAAAGGGATGAGTACAAACGAAGATGATATAGTAAATTCATTAATGAATATGAGTACTCATGATGATTTATTATTCTTTACTAATTTTGGTAGAGTTTATAGAATTAAAGGATATAATGTTCCTGAATTTGGAAGAACGGCAAAAGGATTACCTGTTGTTAATTTATTAAATTTGGATAAAAACGAATGTGTAAAATCAATGATTTCTATTGATAGAAATCAAATAGATGAAGAAAAACAATTATATTTATTCTTTGTAACATTAAATGGTTTAGTAAAGAAGACACCATTAGAAGAATTTAAAAATATTAGACAGACAGGAAAAATAGCAATTGGTTTAAAAGATAATGATGAATTAGTATCTGTTAAATTAATATCAGAAAATCATCAAATATTGGTAGCTGCTTCTAATGGTAAACTTGTAAGATTTGAAGGAAAAGATGTTCGTTCTATGGGAAGAACAGCATCTGGAGTAAGAGGTATTAATGTTGATGAAAGTCATGTTATAGGAATGACAACTGATGGAGAGGGTCAATTTATTATGGCTATTAGTGAAAATGGTTATGGTAAAATGTCTCCATTAGATGATTATCGTTTATCACATCGTGGTGGTAAAGGTGTTAAGACAATTAATACAACTGCTAAAACAGGACAATTAGTTGCATTAAGAGCAGTTAATGGAAATGAAGATTTATTAATTATAACAAGTGAAGGTATTGTTATTAGACTTCCAATGGAACAAGTGAAAACAGCTGGAAGAAATACACAAGGTGTAAGATTGATAAAAGTTGCTGAAGGATCTGTTGTTTCTAGTGTTGAAGTTGTAGATAAATCTGAAGAAACAGAAGAAAATATCGAAATAGAGGAATAGAAAATTCTATTCCTTTTTTTCTACAATGTTTGACAAATAATATATTCTTCTCTACAATGAAATTAAAGTAGGTGAAGAAAATGGCACAGGAAAAGAAAGTAACTATTAGTCATACTTTAAAAAATATTATAACAATTGTTATAATAGCTTTAGTATTTTTCTTTGTAGGTAAATTATGGCCAAGTGGTGAAGAACCAACAAAGATGACAAGTGATTTATTATCACAACAAATACAAAGTATTAGTGAATTAGCTGTTGTAGAATATAACTATACAAACATGGGTAAATTTGAAAATCAAGCAACTTTTTATGGCTGGAAAGTTCCTTTTACAACAAAAAGTTTTATTATTTCTTATGATGGAAAGATAAAAGCTGGAATTGATATGAGTTTAGTTGAAGTGAATATAAAAGGTAAAAAGATAAATATAAATGTACCAGAATCTAAGATTTTATCTCATGAAATAGATGAAAAGAGTATAGAGATATTTGATGAAACAAAAAATATATTTAATCAAATAAGTATTACTGATTATAATCAATTTGCTATAGATCAAAAAGATAAAATGGAAACAAGTGTTAAAGAAAAAGGAATACTTAAAGAAGCACAAGAAAAAGCAGAAAAGGTTATTACTTCTTTTATCAAATCATCATATCAATTATCAGATGATTATGAAATTCAATTTAATATTATAAAATAGCTCAAATATAATTATTTGAGTTTTTTATATGAAATATTGAAAAAATAAAATTTTGTTGTATAATGTTGATAATTTGGGGATTTTTAGGGAGGTTAATATGAAATCGAATAAAAATGGAAAAAGTTTAGCTTTGAAAATGGTCATTGCATTAGTATGTGGATTATTTGTAGGTTTAGGCTGTATTCTTTTAAGAGAAAATTTAATTTCTAATGGTCAAGCAGATACATGGAATACAATTAACAATATTTTCTTTCAAGATATTACTGCTGAAGGAGCAACGGGGGCTATTGGTATTTTCTATATTGTTGGGCAATTATTTGTTAATGCTTTACAACTGATTATTATACCTATGGTATTTGTTTCTATTTGTTTAGCTATATCTGTTGTTACTGATACAAAAAAGTTAGGTAGAATTTCTTCTAAAACAATTCTTACTTTTTTAACAACAACAGTATGTGCTCTTGTTTTTGCAGGAATTATTGGTTTCTTTGTATATAATACAGGAGCATTTAATGCAGTAGATGCAACAAATATTACTGTACAAGAAGGATCAGCAGGAACAAATCCTTTAAATATTATACTATCTATTATTCCTAATAACTTAATTGGATCATTTAGTAATAATGGTGGAGTTTTGGCTATAGTATTTTTAGCTGTATCTATTGGTTTAGCAATGAACCAATTAAAGGATAAAACAAAAACTTTAAAAAATTTACTTGTAGAATTAAATGAAATTATTTCTGTATGTTTATCATTTGTTATTAATAAATTTGCACCAATTGCAATATTCTGTTTATTAACAAGAACATTTGCTGCATATGGTATAGATTATTTAAAACCTGCATTAGCATATGTTATAACTGTTCTTATTGCTTTATTGGTTTATTTATTTGTTGCTTATCCAATTTATTTATTAACTATGGCAAAAATTAATCCTAAGCCATTTATGAAGAAGATTATCAAAGTTGTTTTATTTGGTTTTTCTACATCATCAAGTGCTGCAACTTTACCACTTAATAAAGAAACAACAGTTAATGAATTAGGAGTTAGTGAAGAAATAGCATCTTTTGTTTTACCACTTGGTATGACTATTAATATGGATGGTACAGCTATTATGCAGGTTATTGCAGCCATATTTGTTGCTGCTAGTTCGGGATATGATGTCACATTTACATCAATGGCTGTTATTGCAATATTAGCTTTAATTGCTTCTATTGGAACACCAGCAGCACCTGGTGCAGGAGCAGTTATACTCTTTACTATTTTAACAGGAATGGGATATACAAATGATGCAACACTTCTTGCTTATTCATTAATTTTATCTATTAATAGACCTATTGAAATGTTAGTAACATCATTAAATGTTACAGGTGATTCAGCAACTTCAATTATTGTTGCCAAAAAAGAAAATATGTTAGATGAAGATATTTATAAAAAATAAAAGATAAGCACCTCACTTGAGGTGCTTTACTATTTATGTACAACATAATATTGATAATGAAATAGACTTTCTCTCATACATATTTTTACATTATCATTTATATTTATTGTTTTATATAATTGGCTTGAAATTTCAATATCTTTCATTTCACCATTCCAATTCACTTTTAAATGATAACTATTAATACGTCTTGAATGATGTTTTTCTTTATCTAATACTTTAACTAATACATGTTTATTAGGTGTAAAGGTTAATAAATGATTTAGAGGATTTGTTGAAGCAAATGCTATAAGAAGAATCCCTCCAATAACAAGTACAACTTTTAAAATTCTCTCTTTCTTTTTTCTTATAATTAATATAAGAAAATAAGGAATTGATAATATAAATGCATATATAAATATAAAAGAAAGAAAATCTTGAATATCTGAATTTATAATACGTGAAATCATTAATAATCTAAGAAAAGATATACACGTAGGAATCATTGGAAAAGGAATATGATATCGATTCACTTTCTTTTTATTAAAATCTTCTAAAGTCATTTTAGGATACAAATATAAATACATTATCCAATTAAATAATAATGTCATTATCATAATTGTTATTTCTATTTTTGATGGTAAAAATAAAGAAACAATAACAATTGTAGTAAAAATATAATTAATGATTTTGACTATCTTTTTCTCTTTTTTTATTTGATTTTGATTCCATTTAGATTTAATAAATTGATTTTCTAATTCAATATCTTTATTATTTTTTTCTTTTTCATGAAATTCAATATTTTTTTTATGAAAATATGAAATTGCATCTTTTGCATTTATCATATTACTTTCAAAAGAAGCTAATTTTTTATTTTGCTTTGAAATAATATAAAATGATCCTTTTTGTTTTGATTCTATAAGTTTAATATCAGAAATATGAAATATATAAGTATGATGAAATGATGTTGTATACGAAATATAATCAGAATAAATGATTAATTTTCTATTATAGTAAGATAGAATTAAAAACAAACCTAAAAAATCAAGTAATCCAAATATTGTAAAACAAAGCATTATTTCTAATATAGAATTCTTATGAAAGGTAAAGAATAAAGCAATAGTAAAAGTTATTATACCTATTATTCCTACAATAAGTGGTAATTTTGTTTCATATACTTTTATTTCTTTCATAAGATCATCACCAATGATAATTTTAACATAAAAGTAAATGAAAAACATTTTTTGTTTGAACTATTATATTGTTGTGGTATAATCATTTTGTCTAGTTGATATATTGGATAAGTAAATAATAAGTTATTGTAGAGATCTTGTGGTTGGTGAAAACAAGAATAATGAATTATTGAAATCTACCAATATGATATGTCAATTCGGTTGATCCGTTATCTCATATAAAGATATCATATGATATGAAATAGGGTGGCACCACGATATTATCGTCCCTTGTAATGGTGTTTTTATTTTATTAAAGGAGAGGTTAAAATGATTGATATAGCAAAATTAAGAGAAAATCCAGAAGCAGTTAAAGAAAATATGAAAAAGAAATTTCAACATGATCGTTTACATTTGGTAGATAAAGCTGTTGAATTAGATAAAATTTATCGTGAAACTTTAACAAAGGCAAGTGAATTAAGAGCAATGCGTAATAAATTATCTAAAGAAATAGGTCAATTTATGCGTGAAGGCAAAAAAGATTTAGCAGAGCTTAACAAGAAAAAAGTTAATGAAATGGCTCAAACATTAAAAGACTTAGAATTAAAAGAAGTAGAATTAGCTCCTCAATTAAAAGAAGTTATGATGAAGATTCCTAATTTTATTGATGATTCAGTACCAGTAGGAAAAGATGATAGTGAAAATGTAGAAATTCAAAAATATGGTGATCCAGTTGTTCCAGATTATGAAATTCCATATCATGCTGATATTATTACAAAATTAAGTGGTTTAGATAAAGATGCAAGTGGGAGAACAAGTGGTAATGGATTCTATTACTTAATGGGAGATATTGCTAGATTATCTTCTGCAATGTTGTCTTATGCAAGAGATTTTATGATAGATAAAGGATTTACTTATTGTATTCCTCCATTTATGATTAGAAGTGATGTTGTAACTGGAGTTATGTCTTTTGAAGAAATGGATGCTATGATGTATAAGATTGAAGGAGAAGACTTATATTTGATTGGGACAAGTGAACATAGTATGATTGGTAAATTTAAAGATCAAATCGTTAAAGAAGAAGATTTACCTATTACAATGACTTCATATTCTCCATGTTTTAGAAAAGAAGTTGGAGCACATGGTATTGAAGAACGTGGCATTTATCGTGTTCATCAATTTGAAAAACAAGAGATGGTTGTTTTATGTAAACCAGAAGATGCTATGGAATGGTATGATAAAATGTGGTCATATACAGTAGAACTATTTAGAAGTTTAGATATTCCTGTAAGAACGTTAGAATGTTGTAGTGGTGATTTAGCTGATTTAAAGGTTAAATCATGTGATGTAGAAGCTTGGTCTCCTAGACAAAAGAAATATTTTGAAGTAGGATCTTGTTCAACATTAGGTGATGCTCAAGCAAGACGTTTAGGAATTAGAACAAAAGGAGATAGAGGAACTTACTATGTTGCAACTTTAAATAATACAGTTCTTGCAAGTACACGTGCTTTAATAGCATTTATTGAAAATAATTATAATGAAGATGGATCAATTAATATTCCTGAAGTATTAAGACCATATATGGGTGGAAAAGATATTATTCGATAGAATTTGACAAAAGCTATGAAAAACATAGCTTTTTTTTATGTTTTTTATTCACAAAAATTTCATATTTTTTTCACTTATTTTACATATTGGACTGTTAAAATGATATGGAAGTAAGGAGGGGAAAATATGAAGAACATTCTTGAATATTTAGAGTACTCTACAGAATTATATAAAGATAAAATAGCTTTTACAGATGAAGAAAATGAATTAAGCTATAGAAAATGTTTAAATGATTCTAAAAGAATAGGAACATATTTATTAAAACTTAATAAAAAGAGAAAACCTATTGCTGTATTGATGGATAAAAATGTAGAAAGTTTAACATGTTTTTTTGGAATTGTTTATAGTGGAAATTTTTATGTTGTTATTGATTCAAAAATGCCACAAGATAGAATTCAAAAAATATTTGAAACATTAGAACCAATAGCTTTAATAACAGATCATAAATATGAAGAATTAGCAACATCTTTACATCAACATGTTTGTATATATGAAGATATGATGTCTACATCTATAAATGAAGAAAAACTACAAATGATTAGAAATCAAATGATAGATACAGATCCATTATATGCCTTATTTACATCTGGCTCGACAGGTATTCCTAAAGGAGTTGTTATATCACATCGTAATGTTATCACATATGCAAATTGGTTTGTGAACACTTTTGATATTAACAATCATACGCAATTTGGAAGTCAAACACCTTTTTATTTCAGTATGTCAGTCTCTGATGTATTTAGTACAATTTTAACAGGAGCAACCTTACATATTTTACCAAAGAAACTTTTTTCTTTTCCAGTTAAATTATTTGAATATATGAATAAGAAAAAGGTGAATACAATTTATTGGGTTCCATCTGCATTATGTATTATAGCTAATTTAAAGGTTTTAGATTATGTAGATTTACCATATTTAGAAAAGGTTTTATTTGCTGGAGAAGTTATGCCAACAAAACAATTAAATTATTGGATAAAGAAAAAGCCACATCTTATGTATGCAAATCTATTTGGACCTACTGAAACAACAGATATATGTACATATTATATTGTTGATCGAGCATTTAAAGATGATGAATCTTTACCTATTGGTAAAGCATGTCAAAATTGTGATGTCTTTTTACTTGATGAGAATAATCAAGAGGTTCTTGATCAAAGTGAGGGAGAATTATGTGTAAGAGGATCTTTTTTAGCAATGGGTTATTATAATAATCTATTAAAGACAAAGGAAGCTTTTATACAAAATCCTTTAAATCATTCGTATCCAGAAATGATATATAGAACAGGTGATTTAGTTAAATATAATGATAGAGGAGAATTAATTTATATAACACGTAAAGATTTTCAGATTAAACATATGGGTTATAGAATTGAATTAGGAGAGATTGAAACAGCTGTTTCATCACTAGAAAAAATACAATCTTCAGTTGTTATTTATGATAGAAAACAAGATAAAATTGTCTTAATATATGTCGGAAAAATAAGTGAAGAAGATATCATGAAAGGAATTTCACAAAAAATTCCACAATATATGTATCCACAAATTTTTATTAAAACAAGAAATTTACCATATAATCAAAATGGAAAAATTGATAGAAAGTGGTTAAATGATCATTATTTAGAATTAAAGGAGAAAAAGTAAATGGAAGAATTATTAGATATTTTAAAAGATATGAAACCAGGAGTACAATTTGAAAATGAAGCAAATTTAATAGATGATGGAATATTAGATTCATTAGATGTTATGAATTTATCAGTTATATTAAACGATGAATATGATATAGAAATTACACCATTAGATATTATTCCAGAAAATTTTAAATCAATTGAATCTATATATGCACTTATAACTCGTTTACAGGAAGACTAATATGTCATATACGAGTTTTTCTTATTTATTATTCTTTTTAGGAATAACTTATGTTTTATATACTTTATTTCCTAAAAAGTATAAGTATATTGTTTTATTATGTATGAGTTATTTGTTTTATATAGTTTCTTCAAGTTGGTTGATTGTTTTTATTGTTTTAACAACCTTTATTATTTATTTTAGTGCCATTTGGATAGATAAAATTAATAGTATTTTTATAGATGTTAAAAAGAATCTTAATAGAGATGAAAAGAAGAATTTAAAAAATAAACTTTTATGGCAGAAAAAAGCAGTTGTCTGTGTTATGTTATTTTTTTGTTTAGGAGCTTTGATATTTTTAAAATATTATAATTTATTTTCTGAAATTTTAAATTTTGTTATTTTTCAACATATTCATTTAGAATTACCTTATTTAAAACTTTTATTACCATTAGGTATTTCATTTTATACATTACAAGCAATAAGTTATGTTATAGATGTCTACAGAGGAAAGTATAAAGCTGATTATTGCTTACCAAGAGTTGCTTTATATTTAGTTTTCTTTCCTACTATAGTAGAAGGTCCAATAGGACGATATGATGAATATGCTTATCAATTATATGAAGGACATTCTTTTCATTATGAGAATCTAACATTTGGTTGTCAATTAATTTTATGGGGATTGTTTAAGAAGTTAGTTATAGCTGATAGAGCTAATCTTTTTGTAAATGTTGTTTTTAAGAGTCCACAAGATTATGCAGGATTTGCTGTTATATTCTCTATTATTTTTTATACAATACAGATTTATACAGAATTTTCAGGATGTATGGATATAGTGAGAGGAAGTGCACAGATATTTAGTGTTCATCTGCCTCAAAACTTTAAACAACCTTTCTTTTCAAAAAGTATTAATGAATTTTGGCAAAGATGGCATATGACTTTAGGAACTTGGTTAAGAGATTATGTTTTTTATAGTGTTTCTCTTTCACAACCTTTTAAGAAATTTAATCAACTTGTTAAAAATCATTGTAATGGGTATTTATCAAAATTATTACCTGCTACAACTGCGTTATTTTTTGTTTGGATCTGTAATGGATTATGGCATGGAGCAAGTATAAAGTATATTGTTTATGGAATGTATTACTATGTTTTAATGGTTTTAGGTATGTTTTTAGAACCAGTGTTTATAAAAGTTATGAAAATTTTTCATATTCATAAAGAGACACAATATTTTAGAGTATTTCAAATTATAAGAACTTGTATTCTTGTTAATATTGGTATGCTTATTTTTAGAGCTAAAGATTTAACAACTGCTTGGAATATGTTTTTATCTTGTTTTAGAGATTTTTCTTTACAACCCTTATCTTCTTATGGATTAAGGTTAAGTGATCTTCTTATGATTGTTTGTGGAGTTGTTATTGTATTTATTGTAGGAGTATTAAAAGAAAAAGGTGTTTCTATTAGAGAAACGATTGCAAAAAGAAATATTGTATTAAGATGGACTGTTTATTTTGCTGCTTTATTTATTGTCATTATTTTGGGTGCATATGGAAGAGGTTATGATGCTGTTAGCTTTATATATGCACAATTTTAGGAGGAAGTTATGGATAATAGAAAAAATTTGATAAAACAGTTATCAAAAATTGGATTATTCCTAGTAATATTTTTCATTTGTTTAAATGTTTTTTCGCATATATTATTACCTAAAAATAATAATAAAAAAAGTGGAATAAAATATGAGAATGCAAGAGGATTTTATGGTGAAAGAAAAAATAGCTTAGATATTATTGCACTTGGAAATAGTAATTTATATAGTTCATTTATTCCAAATCAATTGTGGAATAATAAAGGTTATACTTCTTATGTTTGTGCAGAACCATCACAAACAGTCTTTCAGGCTTATGCTTTACTTAAAGAGGTCTTTTCTTGCCAAAAACCTCAATTAGTTATATTAGAAACAGATGGTTTATTTACTAAAGGTGATGAATTTGAACAAATAACTTCTATGTATATGAAAGAAATATTTCCAGTTTTTGAATATCATTCTAGATGGAGAAGTATTCAAATCAGTGATTTTACTGATAGTCCTCATTATGATACAACTATTAATAACAAAGGTTATGTATATAGAAGTGCTGTAAAGCCATATAAAGGTGGAAAGAAATATCTTAAGAAAAAGAATAAGAGAGATAATTTCAATGTATTTAATCAAATGTATTTAGATAAGATTAATCAATTATGCCAAGAAAATCATGCTTCTCTTCTTTTATTAAGTGTTCCCTCTGCAAAAGCATGGAATTATGAAAAACATAATATCATTAAAGAGTATGCTTTAAAAAAGAATATCCCTTTTTTAGATTTAAATACAGAAAAGAAACAAGCAAATATTGATTGGATGACAGATACAAAAGATAAAGGAATGCATCTTAATATTAATGGTGCGAGAAAAGTAACAAAATATTTAGAGGAATATCTTCAGAAAAAATATACTTTTATTGATCATAGAAATGATATACGATATGATGAATGGAATCGAAACAAATTAAAAACAATAGAAAGTAAAACATAACTTGATTTCAAAATAATATATGTTATAATATTCATTGCCATTACAATAGACGGCTTCGAACCATGTCAGGACCGGAAGGTAGCAGCATTAAGAATGTCCGCTTATGTGTAGTGGCTTTTTTAAAAGGAGAGTAATGATGACTGATATTGAGTATATGGAAATAGCTTATCAACAGGCAGAGCTTGCTAGAGAACATGATGAGGTTCCAATTGGAGCCATTATAGTTAAGGATAATAAAATTATCTCAAAAGGTTATAATCAAAAAGAAACCATGAATGATGTCACAGCTCATGCAGAAATGATAGCTATTAGACAAGCGTGTCAAAAATTAGGAACATGGCATTTAGATGGATGTATATTATATTCTACATTAGAACCTTGTATTATGTGTAGTGGAGCAATTATACAAAGTCGTATTGAAAAAGTCGTTTTTGGAGCAAAAGGAGAAAGATGGCATGGATTGACAGAATATTTAAAATGTCATAAATTTAATCACTATCCACAAGTTGTCGAAGGTATTTTGAAAGAAAAATGTTCTTCATTATTAACTCAATATTTTCATTTAAAAAGAAATTAATTTTCATAGGACATCTCTTAGCATTTAAGAGATGTTTTATAATATTGTAAGAATATATTTTATTTCTTTATTTATAAAATATGTTATAATTGACAAAGGAGTTGGTGATATGGCATACAAAACATTATATAGAGTATATCGTCCACAGAAGTTTGAAGATGTTGCAGGGCAAGAGCATATTATTACGACTTTGCGACATGCTGTTGAAGAAAATAAAATTGCACACGCATACTTATTTTGTGGACCAAGAGGAACTGGAAAAACAACAATAGCAAAATTATTAGCAAAGGCAATTAATTGTACAGAAGATATCAAGCCTTGTGATCATTGTGAAAACTGTATACAAATAGCAGAAGGAACACATCCAGATGTTATTGAAATAGATGCAGCTAGTAATAATGGTGTAGATGAAGTAAGAAGTCTTATTGAAAAGGTTAAATATGCTCCAACGCAAGGTCGTTACAAAGTTTATATTATTGATGAGGTACATATGATGTCTACAGGAGCTTTTAATGCTTTATTAAAAACATTAGAAGAGCCACCAGCACATGTTGTTTTTATTCTTGCAACTACAGAACCACATAAAATATTACCAACAATCATTTCAAGATGTCAAAGATTTGATTTCACTAAATTGGGATTAACTGACATTATAAAACGTATGAAGGATGTTGTTAAGCAAGAGGGATATAACTGTGATGATGATGCATTGGAAATGATTGCAAAACTTGCAGATGGTGGAATGAGAGATGCATTGTCTATTCTAGAACAATGTTTAGCATATAACGATAAACATTTAACAATTCAAGATGTTAATCAAATATATGGTTTGTTATCTTTGGATAAGAAAATTGATCTTATTAGACTTATGTTAACTAAAGATATGAAGCAATCTTTAGCTACTTTAGAAGAAATGAAGAATAATGGGATAGATATTAAAAGATTAACATTAGATTTAGTAGATATTCTTAAAGACATTATTATATATAGAAATACACAAGATACATCACTATTATTTGTTTTATCTAAATATTATTTAGATATGATTGTTCAGCATATTTCATGTGAAGAGGCTTTTGAGTTTATTGATATATTGATGGATGCAAGTGAAAAGTATGCAAAGGTTATTAATCCATCTATTTATTTTGAACTAGCTATTCTTAAAATTTGTAATCATGTAAAAGAAGAAAAAGTCATTGAAATAAAACCACAGGAAAACACTTTTGAAAAAGTGAAACATATAGAAGAAGTAGAAGTTATTCAGGAAGAAGTCATAGAAGATCCAATAATTGAAGAAGTTTTAGAAGAAACAGTAGAAGAAAGCATTCCTACTTTTGAATTTGAAAAAGAAGAAGAAGTAGAAGAAAGTGTATCAAATGATATTACTGTTGATCCTAATGATATTATGAATATACTGGTACAAGCTAATCGAAAAATATTAGAAAGTATTCAAGAGAGATGGCCTATTATCAAGAGATATTTAGCAAATCTAAATATGGCAAAAAGTGCAGCCATGTTATGTGATGGAATGGCTGTTGCTGCATGTCCAGGTGGCTTGATTATTGCTTTTGAATTTCAACCTGCTGTCAATGCTGTTAATTATTATAAAAATTATTTACAGCTCAGTTCATTTTTGAAGGAGATATTAGGAAGTGAATATAAATTTATAGCTATTCAACAAGATGAATGGATAAAAATGAGAAGTCATTTTATTGAATTAAAAAAGGCTGGACAATTACCACAACCTCATGAAATAACATTAAAACATATTGATAGCAAGGATTTAGAATCTATCAATTTGAATGAGGCACAGAAGTTTGCAGTTGAAAATTTTGGGAATATTGTAGAGTTTAAGGAGGATTAATATGAATTTTAATCAATTAATGAAACAAGCACAGCAAATGCAAAGAAAAGTTAATAAAGTAAAAAAAGAATTTGAAAGTAAAGAATTTGAATTTGAAAGTCAACAAGGAGTAGTTCAAGGTAAAATAAATGGAAAATTAGAGATAGTTGAGCTAAATATTGATAATCAAATGTTGAATATTGAAAATAAAGAACTTTTACAAGATTTAATTGTTGTTTCTTTGAATGAAACTATTCAAAAAGTAAGTCAAGAAAAGGAAGATACATTAAATAAGGTTACTAATGGTGTTGATGTATCAGCATTCTTATAATGGAATATCCAAAATCATTTGAAGAACTTGTTGAATGTTTTAAATTACTACCAGGAATTGGAGGTAAAGGAGCAGAACGAATGACATATCATGTTTTAGATATGGATGAAGAACAAGTTCAAAGATTTTCTCAAGCGATTATTAATTTTAAGAAAGAAATTAAATATTGTAAAAGATGTGGACATATATGTGAAGATGAATTATGTGATATATGTCAGGATTCTACAAGAGACCATTCAACAATTTGTGTCGTAGAAAGTCCAAAGGATGTATTTGCTATGGAAAAATTAAAAGAGTATAGAGGCTTATATCATGTTTTACATGGAACTATGTCTATTATGGATGGCAAAACAATAGACGATTTAAATATTCAAACTCTTTTTGATAGATTAAATGAAGATATTCATGAAGTTATAATAGCAACAAATCCAACAAGAGAAGGGGAGACAACAGCATTGTTTTTAGCAAAACTTCTTGCTAAGAAAAATATCCCTGCTAGTCGCATTGCTAATGGCTTGCCAATTGGAAGTAATTTAGATTATGCAGATGAATTAACTTTATTAAAATCATTAGAAGGCAGAAAAAAAATATAATCACCTCATATAATTAGTGAGGTGATTTTTTATGTTTAAAATTATAAAACTTTTAGTAAGAATTTTTTTATCTATAATAGCTATTATTATATTTAATACATTTCAATTCATTACACACATAACAATTAGTTTAAATCTTTTTAGTATAATTATGATAACTTTTTTTGATATTTTTGGTTTTATTTTGTGTATTGTGTTAAAATTACTTCTATAAGAAGTATATATAAATAATTCTTTATATCTTTGTTGAATTTTTATATAATAGTATGTGGAATGAGGTGTAACGATGTCAGGATTTTTTATTACATTTGAAGGTGGAGAAGGTAGTGGAAAGACTACAATAGCAAAAATGGTAAAAGAACAGTTGTCAAAGGAAGGATATCATGTTGTATTAACAAGAGAACCTGGTGGTGTTGAAATAGCAGAAGAGATAAGAAATATTATTCATGATGTAAAGAATACAAATATGGATAAAAAAACAGAAGCTTTATTATATGCTGCTAGCCGTAGACAACATTTAGTAGAAAAAGTCATTCCAGCACTAGAGGAAGATTGTATAGTTATTTGTGATAGATATATAGATAGCTCTTTGGTTTATCAAGGTATAGCTAGAGGAATAGGAATTGAAGAAATTTATCAAATGAATTTATTTGCTACTGAAAATATTCTTCCAATACGTACTCTATTTTTTGATATAAAGCCAGAGGATGGATTAAAGAGAGTATATGAAAATAAAGATAGAGAAGTTAATCGTCTTGATTTAGAAACATTAGATTTCCATCAAAAAGTGTATGATGGATATTTAAAACTCTGTGATAAATATCCAGATCGTATTATCAAAGTAGATGCTAGTCAAAATATTGAAGGAGTTTTCAATCAAGTGATTGAGAAAATAAAAGAGATTATATGAATTTAAAAAATCAATTTCAATTAGAACAACCTATTTTTTATAAAATATTATCGAATTGTTTTGAGTCAAAGAGAATACCACATGCATTTTTATTAGTTGGGGAAAATAGCAGCATGGCAGCTCATTATATAGCAAAGTCACTCATCTGTGAAAGTGGTACATTAGCCTGTGATGAATGTAATGAGTGTCATAGAATTGATAATCATAATTATGCTGACTTAATATATGCTAATGGCAATGAAGAAACGATAAAAAAAGGAAAAATAGAATATATACAGGAGCAATTTTCAAAATCATCTTTAGAAGGTAAAGCAAAGATATATTTATTAGAGAATATTGAAAATTCTACATCTGAAGCAATGAATAGTCTTCTAAAAGTTTTAGAAGAACCAATATCTGGAGTTTATGCAATATTTACTTGTCAAAATATAAATCGTGTATTGCCAACAATACAATCACGTTGTCAAGTAATACAATTGTTACCAAGTTCCAAGAAAATTCTAATTGAAAAATTAAAAGAAAAAGATATTTTGAAAGACGATATCTATGTATTATCAGAGATATTTAGTAGTTATGAAGAATGTGAAAAATATATAGATACAGAGTTATTTGATGACTTAAAATTAGAAGTTTATCATTTTATTGAAGATTTATATTTTCATAGAGAAAACCTTGTAATAAATGTTGAGACTCATTTGTTAAAGAAATATAAGGAAAAAGAAAATATTCGTTTATTTTTAAATATGCTTGTATTAGGATTAAAGGATTTGTTTCACGTGAAACAAAATATGGATCTAGTATATCCTTCTTTTAAAAGCTTGTTTGAAAAAATAAGTGATACAGAAGAAAATATTATAAAGAGAATAGAATTAGTATTAAATACAGAATACTTGTTAGAAACAAATGCAAATGTATTACTTTTAATGGATAGTATGATGTATAGAATATAGAAAGGATAAAATATGGAAGAAAGATTAGCGTGTATAAGATTTAATAGTGTAGGAAAATCATATTACTTTTCTACAAACTTAGATTTACATAAAGGTGATAAAGTTGTTGTCGAGACAATTAGAGGTTTAGAATTAGGTGAACTTATCACAGAACTTAAAGATTTATCAGAATTTAATTTAGATACTGAGTTAAAAAAAGTTAAAAGAAAAGCTAATAGAGCAGATATTGATGTTCATGCATTCAATAAAGCGAAAGCAAGTAAATCTTTAGAAATATGCAAGGATATTGTGAAGGAATATGATTTAGATATGCATTTAGTAAGTTGTGAATATACTTTAGATGCATCAAAAGTTATTTTCATGTACACATCAGAAAGTCGAGTGGATTTTAGAGAATTATTAAAAGAATTAGCTAGTGTATTTAAATGTAGAATTGAATTAAGACAAATAGGTCCTAGAGACAAATCTAAAATTGTCGGAGGTTTAGGCTCTTGTGGTTTACCACTTTGTTGTGCTTCTTTTTTAGGAGAGTTTGATGGAGTTTCTATTAACATGGCAAAAAACCAAATGCTTGCTATTAATATTGATAAAATTTCAGGATCATGTGGAAGACTGTTATGTTGTTTAAAATATGAGGATGATACTTATTCTGAAGAGAAAAAACGTTTTCCTAAAATAGGATCGCGTGTAAAATATGATAATAAAGTAGTAAAGGTTGTTGGATTAAATGTCATTAGTGATTTAGTGAAAATTGATTATGATGGAAATATCTCTTTTGTTCCATTAAAAGAAATTAAAAAATTACCTAATAGAGATAAGGAAGATAATAATGAAACAAGAAGTCATTAATTATTTGTTAGCATATAAAGATATGAAGATTATCCAAAGGAAAGATATGTTTAACTTTTCTTTGGATACTGTTTTATTAGCAAACTTTTGTACAATTAATAAAGATGTTGATAAAATAGTTGACTTTGGAACAAATAATGCTGCTATACCATTATTATTGTCAAGAAGAACAGATAAAAAAATCACAGGTATTGAAATTCAAGAAGAAGCTATAGAAATTGCAAAGAAAAATATAGAGTTGAATAACTTAACTAATCAAATTGACATAATACATGATGATATTAAAAATTATGTAAATTATGCAGATAAGGTAAAACTTGTTGTATGTAATCCCCCTTTTTTTAAAGTTGGAGAAAGAAGTAACGTTAACGATAATGAATATTTACAAATAGCAAGACATGAAATAAAAATCAATTTAGAAGAAATTATTAGATCAGCAGCAACAATTCTTGATAATAAAGGAAGATTTGCAATGGTTCACAGACCAGATCGAATGATAGAGATTATCAATTATATGCAAAAATATGATATTGAACCCAAGAGGATAAGATTTGTTTATCCAAAGGTTAATAGAGAATCACATATTTTTCTTATAGAAGGAATGTATAAAGGAAATACTGGAGTTAAAATTGAGTCCCCATTATATGCACATGAAGATGATGGAACTTATTCACAAGAAATAAGAACAATGTTTGGAGAAGTTGAAAATGAATAGACAAAAAAGTTTTGAGAATGATAATGCAACATTATATTTGATTGCAACACCAATAGGGAATCTTAATGAAATGACATTTAGATCGGTTGAAATATTAAAAAGTATTAATTATATAGCTGCTGAAGACACAAGAAATACTATAAAACTATTGAACCATTTTGATATTTCTACAAAGCTGATTTCACATCATGAGCATAATTTAATTTCATCAATTCCAAAGATTATTGATTTATTAAAAGATGGAAATAATATTGCACTAGTAAGTGATGCTGGATATCCAGCAATTAGTGATCCCGGATATGAACTTGTTCAAGAAGTTATTTCTAATGGTTTTAATGTTGTTCCAATCTCTGGAGCAAATGCATGTTTAAATGCATTAGTTGTATCAGGGATCTGTCCTCAACCATTCTTATTTTATGGCTTTTTGAGTCACCAAGATAAAAAGAAAAAAAAGGAATTAGAGAAATTAAAGAATTATGAAGAAACAATTGTTTTTTATGAGGCTCCACATCGTATAAAGAAAACACTTGTATTGATGAAAGATATATTTGGCAATAGAAATATTTGTTTAGCGAGAGAACTTACAAAGAAACATGAAGAAATAAATCGGGGAACAATTGAAGAAATTATAGATGTTGTTGATACTATGAAAGGTGAAATGGTTATTGTAGTAGAGGGTTGTACTAATGTTGAAGAAATCGTAACATTTGAACAAAGTATTGAAGAACATGTTAATGAATATATTCAAACAGGTATGTCTACTAAAGATGCTATTAAGGAAGTTTCAAGACAAAGAAATATATCTAAAAATATTGTTTATCAAGAATATCATAAAAAAATAAAATGAATATAGAAATATATTTATTTTATTTTTGCCATAAAGTATAATAAAGAATATAAGGAGGATTATATTAATGATATATACGATAACATTTAATCCATCAATTGATTACATAGTATCAGTTGATCATTTTCAAATAGGTAATGTTAATAGAACATCAAATGAATATCTTCTACCTGGAGGTAAAGGAATAAACGTATCAATTGTTTTAAATAATCTAGGTATTGAATCTATTGCTTTAGGATTTATAGCTGGTTTTACTGGAAATGAAATAAAGAGAAGAGTGGAAGAAGAATTCCAAATCAAAACTGATTTTATAAACGTCGAAAATGGTTATTCAAGAATTAATTTTAAAATGAAAAGCGATGAGGAAAGTGAAGTTAACGGAAATGGACCTCTCATTACTGAAAGTCACCTTAGCCAATTAAAACAAAAACTATTAAGATTAAAGTCAGGAGATATACTTGTTCTTTCAGGAAGTATACCAAGTTGTGTTTCTAAAGATATTTATAGTCATATTATGAGTGAGTTGAAAGAAAAAGATATTAATATTGTTGTGGATGCAACAGGAGAACTATTAATGAATGTCTTAGAACACAAACCATTTCTTATTAAACCTAATAATCATGAATTAGCTGAAATGTTTCACGTGAAACTTTCTGGGATCGAAGATATAATAAAATATGCAAAAAAGTTACAAAAGTTGGGAGCAAGAAATGTGCTTATTTCAATGGCTGGAGATGGAGCACTATTTATATGTGAGAATGGGAAAGTATATTTTAGTGAAGCACCAAAAGGAAAAGTTAAAAATTCTGTGGGTGCTGGTGATTCAATGGTTGCAGGATTTATTGCAGGTTATGTCAATATAAAAGACTATGTGCAAGCTTTTAAAACAGGAATAGCTACAGGAAGTGCGAGTGCATTCTCAGAAAATCTAGCAACTCAAGAAGAAGTTGAAGCCTTGTTAAGGACAATTCATGAAGTGGAATATAATATTTAAGGAGATAGAAGTTATGTATAGAGTAGGAATTGATATTGGTGGAACAAATTTAAGATGTGCTATTTTTGATGATAATATGTCAATGATAAAACATTATAAGACACCTAATGATAAGAATAAAAATGCAGAAGAAAACTTAAAATCAATGATAGAATTTATTAAGACATTTGATGGAGAAATTGAAAGCATTGGAATTGGATGTCCAGGACCATTAGATGCACATAAAGGAATTATTCTTAATCCACCTAATTTACAAGGTTGGGATAATTTTAACATTGTGGAATTCTTCAAAAAGGAAACGGGTATACCAACAAAAATGAGTAATGATGCAAATGTTGCAGGACTTGGTGAGGCAATACTTGGTTCAGGACGAGGATATGAGTCGGTCTATTATATTACAATGTCAACTGGATTTGGAGGAGCATATATCTTCCGTAATGAACTAATTAATGGTGTAAGTACATGTGCTGGTGAAGTGTATAATATGATTGTTAATGAAGATCATCATCATCACAAAGGAACAAACGCTGGAAGTTTGAACGAACAATGCGGAGGATATGGATTATCTATTATAGCAGAAGAAATTTTTGGGAAGCCAATGACTGCTGAAGAGCTTTTTAAACTTTATCATGAAAGTGATAAAAAAGCAGTAGAGTTAATTGAACGTACAGCAGATATTGCAGCTAAAGGAATAGCCAATATAGGATGTGTTATAGATCCAGAAATATATATTGTCGGAGGAAGTATTGCTAATTTTAATCATGACTTTGTAGAAATGGTTTTTGAAAAAGCAAAAAAATACTATATTAAGCCTGAATATCTTCAATATAAATTAGCAAAATTTTCAGATGATGCAGGATTAATAGGGGCAGCTTTATTATAAAAAGGAATTATATATGAAAGTAGAATGCATAGATTGTGATTTGAATCAAGCAAAAAAGGTATGTCAAATTTTAAATCTTGATAAGAAAATGGAAAATCAAGTCATTAACTTAGCGAAAAAAGAATTAGAAAGATGTAATATGTCTTTAACAAATCCAGAAATCCTGGGTGATTTGTGGTTAAAAATTACTGGATTTATCAATAATGACAATCCATATAAATTTATAAAAAAAGAATTTAATGATTTAGTACTATTATTAGAAAACGAAATTAGAAAAAGTATTGATTCTTTTGAAACAATACTTAATATAACGATTGGATCAAATCTTATAGATTTTGCAGCAAAACATTATTTTGATAGAGAAACTGTAAAGAATTTGTTATTAAAAAATAAAGAATTGAATTTAGCTATTGACCATTCAAAAGAGTTAAAAGATAAAATTATGCAAAGTCAATCACTTTTATATATTGGAGATAATTGTGGTGAAATTGTATGTGATAAGATTTTTATTGAATATATTCAAGAAATGAACCCAAACTTAACTGTAACATATGTTGTAAGAGGACAACCAATTGTTAATGATGTGACAAGAGAAGATGCATGTTATGTGGGTATGGATAAGGTAGCGAATATTATTGATAATGGATCATATACTTTAGGAACGGTGTTGCAGAAAACAAATAAAATTTTTAAGAAAAAGTTTTTTGAAAGTGATCTTGTGATTTGTAAAGGACAAGGAAATTATGAAGGTCTTTTCAATGAAAAAAAAGAAAACTTATTTTTTCTTTTTATGGTAAAATGCGAAATTGTGTCTCATCAACTGGGAGTTGATACAATGTCGATTGTTTGTATGAAAAATAATGTATAAATTACTAAATAATCATCATAATAAATATGGTGATTATTTTATATGGATGAAAAAAGAAAAGTTGTTTTAATAGGAACAGGTATGGTAGGAATGAGTATGGCTTATTCATTATTGAATACAGGAGGTATAGACGAGTTAGTTCTTGTTGATATTGATGATGAAAAAGCAAAAGGAGAAGCTATGGATTTAAGTCATGGATTACCTTATAATTTTTCAAAAATGAAAATATATAATGGAACTTATGCTGATTGCAAAAATAGCGATATTGTTGTTATATGCGCAGGTGCTAATCAAAAAGAAGGACAAACCAGATTGGAATTAACAATGATTAATACAAAAATTATTAAAGATATTGCATTAAAAATAAAGGAAAGTGGTTTTTCTGGAATTGTCATTGTAGCAAGTAATCCTGTTGATATATTAAGTTATGTTGTTTATAAAGTTATGGATATTGATAAATCAAAAGTTATTGGGACAGGAACTTTATTAGATACAGCAAGAATGAGATTTTTACTAAGCGAATATCTTCAAGTTTCTAGTGATGATATTGAAGCATATGTATTAGGTGAACATGGGGATTCTTCTTTTATATCGTGGATGAATACTTATGTTGGATGTAAAAGTGTTGTAGAATATATTGATGAAAAAAATCTTGATATGAATGATCTTAATGATATATATGAAGATGTTAAAAATGCTGCATATGAAATTATTGAGAGAAAGAAAGCTACATATTATGGGATAGGTCTTGCATTAAATAAGTTAATTCAGTCAATTTTTAATGACTCTCATAAAATATTATGTGTAAGTGCCTACTTAGATCATGAATATAATCATGATGATATATATATGGGAGTACCTTGTGTTATTAATAGAGAAGGTGTTAAAGAAGTTATTCAAATTCCATTAAATGATATGGACCAAAATAAGTTTGATAAGAGTTATTCTATATTAAAAGCAATTAAGTTGGATATAAAAAAAGAAATTTCAAAATGAAATTTCTTTTTCTTTTAATATAAACGTCTATAAGCTTTGCTATATCTACTAAAGCTTGATAAAGGTGTCCTTTTAACAACATGCCCGAGTGAAGCATGGTTTCCTTGACAAGTAGAACCTTCTCCAGAAGCATGAACGACAATTCCTCCACCAATATAAATTCCAATATGGTGATATCTTGAAGAACCACTTCTTCTAAATGCAATAACATCACCTGCTTGTAATTCTCCAGCAGAAATAGCTTTTCCAGAACGTGCATAGCCATTAGCTGTTAAACGACCTCCACTAACACCTGCATTTCTATGAGCCCAATAGACTAGACCTGAACAGTCAAACATGCTAGGACCAGTAGCCCCCCAACAATATGGAGAACCAATCTTGCTAACTGCAAGTTGTGCTATTTTATATCCTGTTTCAGCATCACCTGAATTACCTTTAATAACATTTCCACCAGAGTCATTTTTAGGTAAAGAGTTAGCCATTTCAGTTAATGCATCATCTATTTCTTTTTGAGCTTTTGCATTTTTATCAAGTTCTTTTTGTTCGAGAGCTAAGTCCCTTTTTTGTTCTTCTTGTAATGCAACTAATCTTTTCTGTAATGCGGCTGCTGATTTCTTTTGTACTTGTAATGCGGCTTTTGCATCTAATAATGTTGATTTTTGATTATTCAGTTCTTTCTTTTGGTTTGATAACTCCTCTACTAATTCTTTTTCATACGAAGTTATATCACTAATACTATTTAATCGTGAAAAGAAATCAGTAAAGTTAGAAGCTCCAAAAAGGAAATCTATAAGAGTATTAGAATTATAATAAGATTGCATTACATATAAGCGTTCTCTCATTTTCTCTTCTTTATTGTTTATATCTTTTTGAATATTATTAATTGAATTTAAAAGATAGTTGATTTCTTTTTCTTTTGTTTTAATTTTTGTATTAAGTGAAGCTATTTTTTGTGTTACTTCGGAAATATCTTTCGATGTATCAGCTATTTCTGATTTTGTATCTTTTATTTCACTTTTTAATTTTGAATTTTTCTTTTTTAAATATGAATTAAATTCTTTACAAACTTTTTGATTTTGTCGTGTTAGTCTTGATCCAGAACACAATTTAATATATTTATCTTCTTCTTTTGAAAAATCTACAGCTTTAACATCTATAGGTCTAACAATTAAAGAAAGTGAAGTGCAAATCACAAGACTTGTAATAAAAGTTTTTCTCATTATATCACTCCTTACCGTTTATATTATAACATATTTATATTAATAAGAAACTCCAATATCTACCAAAAAATATTAAAAGTCTCTATATTTTTCACTTTATATTATATGGTATTTAAAAATTGTGTCAAATGTAAAAACATTTTAAGCAATAAGACATATAGTATTCTAGGGGGTGAAAAAATGGTTACAGATGGTATTGATGTTTCACAATATCAAGGTGTGATTAATTGGGAATTAGTTAAAAGACATATTGACTTTGCTATTATAAGGTGTGGATATGGACAAGATATACCTGGACAAGACGATCGTATGTTTAAAAGAAATGCAGATGAATGTACAAGATTAGGAATACCTTTTGGTGTTTATTTATATTCATATGCACAAAATGAAAATGAAGCTTTATCAGAAGCAAGACATGTGATGAGGCTTATTAAAGATTATAAGATGGCATATCCTATTTATTTGGATTTAGAAGATCCAAGAGTTGGAAGATTATCAAATGAACAAATAGAAAGAAATTGTAGAGTATTTGCAGATGAGTTGCAAAGAAATAATTATATGCCAGGATTTTATGCTTCGTATTATTGGTGGACAACAAAATTAACTAGTGATTTCTTCTCTCGTTATACAAGATGGGTAGCGAGATATGCAGATGAATTAGGAGAAAATGCTGATCTGTTTGATATGTGGCAATATTCTGATAATGGCTTTGTTGAAGGAATAGATGGTCCAGTTGATTTGAATTATAGTTATAGAGATTTTCCAGTAGAGATAAAGGAGCTTGGATTAAATAATTTTGAAAAAGAAGAGACACCATCACCAACACCAACAAACTATAAAGTTGGAGATCATGTTGTTTTTGATCATGTATATATTTCATCAGATAGCAGTATTCCACTTATTCCTTATATGAATCATGGAACAATTACAAGAGTTGTAGATAACACAAGAAATCCATATCTTATCGGTAATGGATTGGGTTGGGTTAACAATGATAGTATAACAGGTCGTTTAAGTTATTTGTCAAATCCGACTTATCGTGGAGATTCTCTTGTTGATGCATTAGTTCAAATAGGAGTGGATGCATCGTTTGAGTCACGACGTAATTTAGCTAATAAAAATGGTATTGAAAACTATACAGGAAGTGCTAGACAAAATTTAGAAATGCTTCGTTTATTAAAAGAAGGTAGATTAAAACAATAGGGATTGAAATCCTTATTGTTTTTTGTTTATGCAATTAAAAAATGATGATAATTAATAAAAAGTATAAGGAAAATATAGAAAAATGATATATTGTATTTATGTTTATACAATAGTATAATTATTGATGGATTATTTGGAGGTAAAGAAAAATGGTTTATGCTAAATCAGAAGATAATAAAAATTGGAAAAAACATATGATGTCATTTGTATGTGTTTGTATAGCATCTCTTATTATGTCTGCCAATATTAAATCATTTGTTAGGGCAGGAAATTTAATTCCTGGGGGATTTACAGGACTGTCTTTATTAATTCAAAGAGCAAGTCTTGAGTTTTTGAATATTAATTTACCATATTCCATGATAAATATTTTATTAAATGCAGGTCCTGCTTTTATTGGTTTTAAATTGATCGGAAAAAAATTTACAGGATATTCAGTTATGATGATTGTTCTTAATTCTATATTAGTTGATATTATTCCTGTAACACCAATAACATATGATCCATTATTAGTATCAGTATTTGGAGGAATACTTAATGGTATTGCTATAGTTATTGCATTGCATGGAAAGGCTTCTAGTGGAGGAACAGATTTTATAGCCATTTACTTATCTAATAAGTTAAAACAACCTTCTTGGAATATTATTTTTGGAATTAATGTTATTATTTTGATAACAGCAAGTTTGACCTTTGGATTTGAAGAAGCTATGTATTCTATTATTTTTCAATTTGTTTCTACACAAGTTATTGAGAGATTCCATCAGAGGGATCAACAAGTAACATTGTTCATTATTACAAGTGTACCAGAAGAAATAGAAAGAAAATTAATGGTATATACACATCATGGAATAACACGTTTTGAAGGAAAAGGATGTTATTTAAAGGAAGATAAGACTTTGTTATATACTGTTGTTGGAGCTGATGAGGTAAAAGATGTTATTACTTTTGTAAAAAAAGAAGATCCAAAGGTTTTTGTGAACATTGTAAAATCTAGTGGGGTTAAGGGTAATTTCTATCAAGAACCTTTGGAATAGAGATTATATTTATATATTGAGAATATTAAGAAATATTTCATTTAACAAATGATAATCAAGATTTGTTTTTTCATGTATTAAATAGGGTTTAATGAATTGAAACTGTTTTTCAATATAATTGTTAAGTTCTGGTGATTCTTGAAAAGAATCATTTTCTTTTTGTGTTCTTTTCTGTTCAATGAGTGATAATACATAGGCTTTAAGTTCATGTATTAGTTGTTCCTGAACAAGAATTTCTAACTGAATAGGAGGAGGTGTTCCTTTTTCAATGACCCATAGACAAGATAGGATTGTTCTTAGTGTATATAAGTATCTCTTCAAAGTCTTAGGTTTCTGATAAGTAGTTATAGACATGTGATAATAGTGATGTAAAGCTTTTTGAATTTGGAAATAGTATTCAAATGCTGGTTGTATTGATTCCCACTCAGATGTACGTTTATACATAATTGGAGAATGATTCCATTCATATAAAGTAGGATTAGATTGATAAAGTAGCTTTAAAGCCTTTTGTAAATCCCAACCATTAATATCATAAATATTATTAAGTTCAAAATGAATAGTATCTTTTTTAGGAAACATGGATAAGTAATCTTTTATCTTTCTAACATAAATAAATCTCACATCATAATCACTATCATCACTTTCAAATCCCCAAGCTCTGCTTCCAGATTCCACAGCATAAATAATTTTTACATCTTCTTTTTCTTCAATTTCTTTTAATTTTAATAAAATTGTTTCCTTCATCCTTCATCACCCTTATGCTTTAAAATTATATACAGGTTTAATTATTTTTAATATTTCAACAGTATCATTAATGTTATTGACAATATCATCTATAGATTTATAAGCCATGGGACACTCATCTAATGTCCCTTCATTAATAGAAGTTGTATAAATACCTTGCATTTGTTCTTCAAAGTCAATTAAGGAGAACTTTTCTTTGGCTTGATTACGACTAAATAAGCGACCTGCACCATGAGGGGCAGAAAAATTCCAATCTGAATTACCTTTACCTTTACAAATAAGACTTCCATCACGCATATTAATAGGTATTAATAGAATTTCATCTTTTCTTGCTGAAACAGCTCCCTTTCTAATAATATGATAATCATGATCTATATAGTTATGAATGGTTTCAAAATAGTGGAAATCTTCTAGTGACTTATTAAATAAATGTTCAAGAATAATGTTTGCAATCATTTTTCTATTGAAAATAGCATACTGTTGACATATCTTCATATCATGTAAATATTTTTCTTTATATTCACCAGTTAAATAACATAAATCTTTTGGAATGTTTAATCCTTTTGCTTCAAAAGAACGATGGAGTTCTTTAATAGCATTTTGAATTTCTTTTCGTCTTCCTTGTGCTTTATACTCATCAATAATTTGTTGTTGTTTTTGATAAAGCTTATCTTTTCCTTGCATTAATTCAATAGCAAGATTTTGATAATAATCAGCAACTTG
The DNA here is from genome assembly GCA_021768625.1 of Candidatus Stoquefichus sp. Taxonomy (GTDB): domain Bacteria; phylum Bacillota_I; class Bacilli_A; order Erysipelotrichales; family Coprobacillaceae; genus MGBC163490. Next base: position 50,040 of record JAETUM010000011.1, read on the forward strand.
TTTTCCTAAATTTCTACTTCCTGTATGAATAACTAAGTATTTATTGTTATCTTCATCTTGATCAATCTCAATAAAATGATTACCTCCACCTAATGTTCCAATACTTCTTTCTAATCTCTTAGAATCCTTTAAGTTTCTATAACAATACAAGTTTTTTAAATTATCGAAACGGGCAATTCTTCCATTATGAACATTTTTACCACATGGAACATATTGTCTAATAATATGATCTAAGTGTTTAAAAGAGAAATCTAGGTTTCCTAGTTCTACAGTGAGCATCCCACAACCAATATCAACTCCTACAATATTAGGAATAATTTTATCTTTTAAGTCAGCAGTAAATCCTATAACACATCCATTTCCAGCATGTGCATCTGGCATAATGCGTATTTTTGCATCTTGTGTAAATGATTGATTACATAATATTTGAATTTGTTCAATAGCTGTTTCATCTATAATATCAGTAAAAATTTTTGCAGTTGTATAGCTTCCTTTTATTTCTATCATATATTTCACTCCTTTTTGTATCTTGTAATGAAAGGATACTAAAGATTATTGTTAAATTCATGGAAAAAAAGTTGCGAACTTAAAAAAGTATATAACTTTATTTTAAGTTACATACTTTTTGCATTATTAAACGATCTTTTATTTGTTTAACAAATGAATCTGGCTCAATGACTTTAATTAATGGTCCAAAGGAAAGGACTCTTATAATCATTTCTGTTTCATCTTGGGTTTCATAATAAATTTTAACTTTGTAATTATTTTTATCAATTTGCTCTGCTTGTTTTTGTAAGTCAGCAAAATGAGTCATAACACGTTCTAGAGCATTCCTCTCATCATAAATATTTAAAACAAAGTATTTTTTAGAGGGTGGAAATATTGAAATATCTTGTGAGTATTCATTGAGTAATTCAATGGATTTTATTTTATGAATGTTAAGAATTTTCTTTTTGTTTTGATGAATAACATAGAGTCTAAATTTATCATCTTTTAGAGAGTATTCAATATGATAAGGAATACAAATCATTTCTTTTTCTAAGTAATGAACTTTTATTGCTTTCTTATAACGAATAGCCTTTAACGATAGTTGAAATATTTCTTGATAAGAATCATCATCATATGGATCACCATCTTGATATTGATCATATATCACATAATCATCTTGAGTAAATAATGGTTGAATATTATCTAAATCTGGAAAATCAAGAGAAAAAAGTTTGATTTTTGGATCAAGACTTATTGTCTTTAACCAACGTTTTTCTAATAATGTTAGAGGAAGTGAGTAATGATGTTGTAAAGGTGTATGAAATGGTTTATCAAATATTTGCCATTTCTTTTCGTTTAAAGATGGAATGATGTGTAAATGACTTTCTTCAAAAGCATATTGATGAATAATTGATAACATGTTTTCATTTGTTAATTTGTTATCAATTGCAAGGTTGATCATTTCTCCAACACAGTGATAATAGCAACCATATACTTCATGAAATAACATTAACATCATCTCCAATCTCATATAATTTATACATTGCTTGTATATCTTGTTTTAAACGATTTTCTACAGTTCTATTAGAAAAATTAACCTTTGTAATACGACATATAAAAGTTCTTATCCAAGGCATTAATTCATTTGTATCATAAACATCTGCTTGAAAGCAGTAATGGCAATCATCAACTTTTATAATTGTTCCAATACGTTTTTCTCTCATGAGTCTTTGATAAATATATTGTTCATTTTTTTCAATACGAATAGTGAATTCAACATGTTCTAAATGATATGGAATATATTGGATGGACCAAATATGATTTTGTACATCTTTTAATTTTTCTCTATATACATCAAATAAAGGACAAGTTTCTTTTAATATAACTTTATATATATAATCAATACGATATGTTTTGATAGTTTTAAAACGTGGTGTATACGCTAAAAGATGGCAACGTCCAGTTTGAGAACTTATATATATTCTTAATGGAACAATGTAAAAATAACTTTCTTTTTGTGTTTTTGGATTATGATTATATATCATGGTATATCTTTTTTGTTGCATAGCAGAAAAGAGATAATAAATAATTTCACTCTCTATAGCATATGATATGTAATGATGCTTAAAACGAAAATAATCATGATGCTCAATTCTATTTAATAAATAACTTCCAATAACACCTAAAGGATTTACTTCAGAAAAATAAAGTAATGCATCTTCATAGCATTGTATCGGAAAAGAAGCAGTTCTTTGATAAATATTTTGATTATTTATCTTTGTCATTTGTATGAGTCCTAATTTAATATACTCATTAAGTTTTTTACGTATTGTTGATTCATCAAAAGGAATAGGATATTGAAAGTGAGATAAATACTCATCAGTCTTATAAACAATTTCTTTTAAAGAAAGTTGAATTGTTTCATCATATAAAATATCAAAAAGTATAAAATGAAAAGTTATACTTTTATCAACAAAACTTTTAGATTGAAAAGTTTTGTATAAAGGATTATGAGGGAGCAAACGATTATCTATAGATAAAAAAACAAGTTTAGAATTTGTATATTGAAAAGACATATACTCTTTCAAATAACTTTCTAATCTTCTTTTTTCATTATCATATGAACGACGACTTTTCTTTTTTATATAATTTCGACTTCTAAAACCATAAATATAAAATTCATGTAAATAATCACGAATTCTTTCAAAATGTTTGATTAACTCATTATATGCCATCATATCACCTTCTTTTTTCATTATAACAAAAAAAGAAATTCATTTTAATATGAATTCTTTGAATAAGTATTATCTTTTTGTTTGTAGTAATCTTGAAGAAATGATTCAAATATTTCTATGTGTAATTGTTCATCCATAATAATACGTTTTAACATATCTTGAATAATTTTCTCATCAATACAAGACATTTGATATTGATAATTTGTAATAGTGTTTTGTTCTTGAATAATTGCATTTTCTAATAATGTATGAATTTGACGTGGATATACATTAAAACCTGGTGACCAATATTCTAATAAGTCCTGATGACAATCCCATAGACGTGGATCTGCACCAAGTTTATAACACATTCTAGCAAAGATATCCAAGTGTTTCATTTCAACGATAGCTATTTGATTCATAGCTCTGGATAATTCTGGCCATTGATTTTCTAAAATAATATGATTATAGAAATAAAGGCTTACTGCATTCATTTCAGAATGTAAACCACCTAAATTCGATAGAATAATTTGACTATATTCTATGTTTGTATCTAAATTTTGTATAGAAGGATAGGGGATATCAAGTGTATATTTCATAGAAAAACCTCCATATTGATATATATGAAGGTTTATTTATTTTTATTCAATAATTTTTCAAATGCTATACGTGGTGCTCCATTTTCTAGAGAGATTTGCCCACAATATTCAAAACCATTTTTATTTAAAAAGGCTTGCATAGATAAGTTATCTTGATGTGTATCAATACGTATACTTTGAATGTTTTGCTTTTGACATTGTTGTTGGGCATATAGCAACATTTCTTTAGCTAAGTTATGTCCTTTCATATCTTCATCAACAACAATTCTATGTATAACTGCATAAGGTTGATGTTTGGTTTTCCATTGTCCATTAATCTTAGCATAGTTTAAATCATCTTCAATAGAGAAGTACATAGTGCCAATGACTTTTTCATCAAAAAGAACATAACTATGTTTCTTTGAAATATCATTGGCTAGTTGTTGTTCATTCGGATATCCATCTTGCCATTGATCAATTCCATTTCTTTTAAAATAACTTTGAGCTTGTTGGATAAGTCTCATCATTTGAGAAATATCTTTTTCAGTAGAATGTCTTATTTTCATGATTAACCCCCTAATAATCCATACAAAATAGCATCATAATGATGACCATTTTTATATATATGTTTTTTGAAATATCCTTCTTTAGAAAAACCACATTTTTCTAATAAATGAGCAGATGCAGTATTGTCAGCAAAGACTTCAGCATAAATTTTTGTAACAATAAAATTATCAAAAACAAATTGACATACTAAAGGAATAACATAGCTCATAATGCCTTTATTCCAATAATCAACACCAAGCCAGTATCCCAATTCACAATTTTGACAATAAATATCCTTTTGAAAAGTTACGCCAATACATCCAACACAAATATCATTAACAACAATTGCAAAATCTACTTGATGATGTTCTATAGAGAATTGAATAAATTGCATAGCATCATAAACAGTATAAGGATGAGGAAAAGAATTCCTTAAATATTGACAAACACGTTTATCATTAGCAAAATAAGCAAGTTGACCAGGATCAATTTGATCTAAATTTCTAAGTTCAATTTTCATAGTTTCTCCTTAAAATAAAAATGATTTATTATAACATATTCAATCATTGATAATGACATGATAGTATTTCTATTGTTATTGTACAAAATATTCAGTATAATGAAAAGGAAAAAAGGATGTGAAAGAATGTTAGCACATTTTATGAGAGTGGCTGTATATATTATATCAGTTGTATTATCTATGTATGGATTGAGTTGTTTTCGATTTGAGAATTATATTAAAAGAGGAAAAATAAGAGAGTTTTATATCTTTTATATTGTAACCTCACTAGGATTGGCTTATTTATTTGCTCAATTTATTTTAAGTTTTGTTAATATGAGTTTTTATGCATAATGTAAAGAAGGAAAACATATATTAAAATATGAAAACAATATATGTGAAACTTCTTTTTGTTTTGGCTATGATTTTATGTATAAGCTTATTCCAATGTAAAGAGCATTTGTTTTCTATAGAGACAAATTTTTCTACAAAAGAGCAAGCAAAGGATTATACTGTTCAAGTTAAAACAAAATCAAAAACATTAAAAGTGAATTTAGATGATTATTTAGTTGGAGTGTTAGCTGGAGAAATGCCTGCTAGTTTTGAGAAAGAAGCTTTAAAAGCTCAAGCGGTTGCAAGTCGTACTTTTGTATTATCAAGGAATTTGAAGGTTGATAATACAACCAATTCTCAAGTTTATTTAACAGATGAACAAATGCAAAAAAATTGGGGGAAGCAATATAAAAAGAATAAGGAGAAAATAAAAAAAGCAGTACAAGAAACACATAATGAAGTGATGACTTATAATGGGGAATATATTTCGGCATTGTTTTTTTCTAGTAGTAATGGAAAAACAGTTAATAGTGAAGATTATTTTAGTGGTGAAGTGGCATACTTAAAAGCAGTGGATAGTCATTGGGATTTAACTATTGATCCAACAAATGTAAGAAAGAAGACTTTTACTAAAAAACAAATAGCTAATCTTTTTCATATATCTTCACCTGAAATAAAAATAACTTCGTATACATCAAGTGGATATGTCAAAAAGGTATTTATTAATAACAAAGAGTATTCTGGAAGAGAAATAAGAGAAAAATTAAATTTAGCATCTTCATGTTTTCAGATTCAATTAAATTCAAAAGGCTATACATTTATAACGAAAGGAAATGGACATGGAGTTGGAATGAGTCAATATGGTGCACAAGCAATGGCTAAAGAAAATAAGACATATAAAGATATTTTAAATCATTATTATAAAAATATTAAAATAAAAAGTATATAATTGATTCTTTTGCTCATACTTAGGTTGAGGTGAAAGTATGAATAAGAGAACATGGAAATACAAAAAAGCAATAGGTATAGGACTATCTTTAATTTTATTTTTAGGTGGTATTGGTATTGTTCAAAGAATTTTAGATAATCAAACTGATAATTTTAAAGATGAAACAGTTGTAAAAGTTGAAGAGAAAAAGGAAGAAAAACAAGAAGAGAAAAAAACTATTGAAACTTTAAAGGCACCTGTTAAAGATGGAATAGGAATTGTAAGATATTACTATAATAAAGATGACGATGCATCAAAGCAAGAACAATCACTTATTTTATTTGAAGGTGTTTATAGACCAAATCAAGGGATCGATTATGCGAATAAGAATACTGCATTTGATGTTGTTGCATCAATAAGTGGGACTGTGACAAAGAAAACAAATGATCCTGTACTAGGATGGGTTGTGACTATTACAAATAGTGATAAGATTTCTACAACATATCAATCATTATCTAAAGCTAATGTTGAAGTTAATAGTACAGTGAAACAAGGTGATGTTATTGGTGTGAGTGGAGAGAATGTTTATGAAGCAGATTTAAAGAATCATTTACACTTTATTTTGCAAAAAGATGATAAGATGTATAACCCAGAAAAGTATCTTGATCAACCATTAAATACGATTAAATAGCGATTGTGGGTCGCTATTTCTTTTTATTTAAAAATTTCTTTTATAAAATTTTTTTCTTTGCTTGTATTTAAGAAAAAAAATGATACAATAGAAAATGCTTATAGGAGGAATGTTTATGAAATTATCAAAAGAAATTGGTATTGATTTAGGTACAGCTAACATTCTTATTTATGTTAAAGGTGAAGGAATTGTTGTTAACGAACCTTCAGTTGTAACTATTAATACAGAAACAAACAGACCCATCGCTGTAGGTGCAGAAGCAAGAGACATGCTTGGAAAAACTCCAGGTAAAATTCAAGCTATTAGACCTTTAAAAGATGGTGTTATTGCAGATTTTCAGATTACAGAAATATTATTAACTCATTTTATTAATAAATTAAATTTAAAGGGTGTTTTTTCAAGACCTACTATTTTAATTTGTTGTCCATCTAATATCACATCAATTGAAAAAAGTGCCATTCAAGATGTTGCTTTAAGATGCGGTGCTAAGAAAGTCTATATTGAAGAAGAACCAAAGGTAGCAGCAATTGGTGCTGGGTTAGATATTTCAAAACCATCTGGAAATATGGTTGTTGACATTGGTGGAGGAACAACTGATGTTGCTGTTCTTTCTTTAGGAGATATCGTTACAAGTACATCATTAAAGATTGCTGGAGATAAAATGGATGCTGAATTAATAAAGTATGTTAAAGATAAATATAAGTTATTAATTGGGGATCGTACAGCTGAAGAAATTAAAATTACTATCGGTAGTGCATATGAAGCTGATCCAGAAGCAATTATGGATGTAAGAGGTAGAGATTTAGTGACTGGATTACCTCATACAATTCAATTAAGTGCAAGAGAAACTCAAGAAGCCTTAGATGAATGCTGTCAAACTATTTTAAGAGCAACAAAACAAGTATTAGAACAAACACCACCAGAACTATCAGCTGATATTGTGAATAAGGGAATCTTCTTAACAGGTGGGGGAGCATTACTTCATCATTTAGATAAATTCTTAGAAGAAGGATTAGGAGTACCTGTATTTGTAGCAGAAAACGCATTAGACTGTGTCGCTGAAGGTTGTGGCGTTATGTTAGAAAATACACAATATTTACAATAAGATGGAATACATAGGCAAGATGATATTTAATCATCTTGTCAGAATGTTGACAAACCCCTCCTGTTGTTAGTTCAACTTTTGGGGTTCAGTTCATTTTCTAGAGTTTTTTTATGAATAAATTTTTGTATTTAAATTTATAATATTTTTTAGTGT
>JAETUM010000012.1 GCA_021768625.1 Candidatus Stoquefichus sp.
CATTACACAAGCAGTTCAACTTTAACTGCATAAAGAAAATGAAGTTGTCTGCTCGACAACTTCAATAAAAACAATTTTAATTATTTCATCTGTCTACTTGACAGGGGCGGTTCATTGAAAGCCTCTTTTAAAATAGAATAATAATTCTGATGATTTTCTGACTGATCATAACTGTAATAATATTGAGGTATCTTAATATACTCATCAGTAGAAAAATAATATTTATGGTGACAGCTTTGTTCGCATTGAGAAGTTTTAAAATGACATGATAAACATTGTGTATAATGAAGTTCTTTAGCATATTTTCTGACAAGGCTTCCCCATGTTGGAACATGCGAGTTTTTAGATACGCCTGCACCAACAAAAATAACAAGTTTATTTTGTTTTATTGCTTCTTTGATATGATGAATATTGTCTTTCAAGTAAATCACCTCTTACTATTATTATAACAAATTTTTATATAAAGAAACATAGAGATATTATCTACCTCTATGCTTCTTTTTCTTTTTTTGTTGTTTTTGTTCAAATGATTGTTTCTTTTTAATTGCCATCTTTTCTTTCATTGATTGTTGAGAAGCAATTTTGTTTTGTTCATGTTGCTTTTTTAAAGCTTGCTGAGATTTTGTTCCTAAGTTTAACTTTGTTATTTCTTTATGAATTTCTCTTTGCTTTCTTTTAGGGTTAACATGTTCTTTTTTTACTATCATTTGAACATTTGGACTAAATTGTAATTGATTATATTTTTTGAGTATAAAATCATAGATTTCTGAATCATTTGGTAATTGACCAAAAGTTATTTTTGAAACAGATAGCTTTTGATTTTCAATTCTTTCAAATAATCCAATATAAAATGGATCTTCAAAAAATACTTTCAATGTTATTGAAACTTTGTCCATAACAAATCCTCCTTTAAAAACTGTTATAAACAAAGATGGGACAACCAAGGAGGCAGGTTACTGATATCATATTGATACGTCTGGACTACCAACCAGACTGTGTTTTTATCTTTGTTATTTATATAAAGCGTAAGAACGCGTTATATATGTTGTTCGTGATCATAAATGATAAGAGCCATGACTTGTAATTCTTCATCTTCTAAATTCGTAAGACTATGCCCTTTCCCAGAAGGAGTAAAGTAATGGTCTCCAACATGTAAAGTCAGTGTTCTTTCATGGTTATCATCAATGGTTGCTGTACCTTTTAAAACATAATAATCTTCACCATCACCTTGATGAACGTGATAACCAACAGAACATCCTTTTTGTAATGTAACTTTTGCATAGACTCTATTCATGCCATGCATTTCATTTGCTTCTAATATATGATCAAAGTGAACAATACCTTCGCCACCTTGAAAATTTTTAACATCTATACTCTTCATAAAAAAACCTCCATTTATAAATATATTTTAGTATTGAATAGTTAAAAAAACAATAATTATCTGTATTTTTAATTATACTTTAGGGAAAATAAAAAATATGGTAAAATACGATAAGAAAAGGAGAGAATGATATGTTAAAGAATATTGATAAAGCAAAGCTTTTATGTTTAAAAGAGGAAATTGATTATTTAGATGGGCAAGTTGTTAGTAAAACATTGGTTCAAAATGATTCTGTCAGTATCACTTTGTTTTCTTTTGATAAAGGGGAGGAAATTAGTACTCATGAATCTGGTGGAGATGCTTTTGTTATTTGTTTAGATGGATGTGGAAAAATAACGATTGATGGTAAGGATTATGAGTTAAATGAAGGAAAATCTATTGTAATGCCTGCAAAGCATCCACATGCTGTAAAAGGAAAAGAAAGATTTAAGATGTTGCTTGTTGTGATATTTTAGATATGTATAGATTTATTGAAAAGTATTTTATTAAAGAAGATAATAGTGTATAATATCCAACAATGAAAAGGATAAATTTTTTGTGAAGGAGAGATAAAATGAGTATAAGAATTGGAATACTGGGTTATGGAAATTTAGGACGTGGAGTAGAATGTGCAATTAAACAGAATGATGATATGGAATTGGTTGCTGTTTTTACAAGAAGAAATCCTCAAGATTTAAGTATATTAACAGAGGGAGTAAAAGTGTGCTCGATTCAAGAAGCAAAAGAATGGAAAGATAAAATTGATGTTATGATTTTATGTGGTGGAAGTGCGACAGATTTACCACATCAAACACCAGAGTTTGCTTCTATGTTCAATGTTATTGATAGTTTTGATACACATGCTAAAATACCTGAACATTTTGACAATGTAGATCATGCTGCAAAAGATGGAGGAAACGTGGCTATTATTTCTTCTGGATGGGATCCTGGTATGTTTTCATTAAATAGACTTTATGCAAGTGCTGTATTACCTCAAGGGAAAGATTATACTTTTTGGGGAAAAGGTGTAAGTCAAGGACATTCAGATGCTATTAGAAGAATTGAAGGAGTTAAAGATGCAAGACAATATACAGTACCTGTAGAAGCTGCTTTAGAATCAGTACGTAGTGGTGAGAATCCTGAACTTTCAACTCGCCAAAAGCATACAAGGGAGTGTTATGTTGTTTTAGAAGAAGGAGCAGATGCTCAAAAGGTAGAAGAAGAAATTAAGACAATGCCAAATTATTTTGCTGACTATGATACAACTGTATATTTTATAAGTGAAGAAGAATTACAACGTGAGCATAGTGGTATTCCACATGGTGGTTTTGTATTACGTAGTGGAAAAACAGGATGGAATAATGAAAATTCTCATTTAATTGAATATAGTTTAAAATTAGATTCAAATCCTGAATTTACAGCAAGTGTCATTGTTGCATATGCAAGAGCAGTTTATCGTTTATCACAAGAAGGGCAAAGTGGATGTAAAACAGTCTTTGATATTGCCCCTGCATATCTTAGTGTATTAAGCAACGAAGAGTTAAGAAAAATGATGTTATAAAAAAATTCCCATTCTTGGGAATTTTCTTTTACTCATTGTTTTCAGTTGGTTCTTCTTGTTGAATTTCTTCAACTTTTTCTTGTTCAACTTCTTCAATATTTTCTTGTTGAATCTCTTCAACATTTTCTTGTTGAACATCTTCAACTTTCTCTTGTTCAACTTCTAAAGTTTCTTCTTGTGGATTTTCTGGAGTATTCTCTTCTGCAGGGACAGTTGCTAATACTTCAGTATCTTCAACAGGTTGTTTTTTCTTTTTCATAAAGATAACAGCTCCTATAATAACAACTATTGCAGCAACAACACCAATAATAAGTGCCATATTAGGACCACCAGATGAAATATCAGATGTGACGACAATATCTTGACCTTTTCCGTTAACCATGACTTCAAGCAAGTCAATAGTCACAGTATTATCTTTTACTTCTCCTATATTACTAGAAGCTTTACCAGGCATTTTTATAGTTACATTCATTTCCATTCCAAGTTTTTTCATTTGATCTACAGAATAACCAGCAGAAGCCATTGAACTAGGATCGAAATCATCAGATAAATTATCCATTGGTAAAGTTAAACTTATTTGTTCTTTACCGTCAACTGTTTTCTTTTCAACTCTTGCAGAATCTCCATCATTCTTTGCAATACCAGAAATAGAAACACCTCTCCATTTTGCTCCATCAATTGTTTTTTCAATTGTATCAACTTTAGCATCTTTAAATTGATCTTCAGAAAGCATTTCTTCTTGCATTTGTTTAATAGCAGTATCTGGATCTTCACCTTGAGCAGATAACAACTTTTCATCAACTAAAAGTTCCAAGCTCATCTTTGTTGTTAAATCTGACTGTACTTCAATATTCATATTTATTTTCATACATCCAGTTAATGCAACAACCATTAATACCATAACTAAAAATTTTAATGTTTTTTTCATTTATTTTCCCCTTTCAATTTGATAAGAATATTCTAACATATTTAGACTTATTTTTGTTAATAAATACAGAATATTTTCGTATTCTTTATTCGATTTGTTCAGACTCCAATATATTTTTTAAATTTTTACTTTACAAACTACCAGAAATCCTTTATAATCTTATTTGCCTAATTAAAGAATATGGCGGACGTGGCGAAGTGGTTAACGCACCGGATTGTGGCTCCGGCATTCGTGAGTTCGATTCTCATCGTCCGCCCCAGATAACAGTCAAAACCTTTGTATATCAAGGGTTTTTCTTTATATTTAAAAATATTTTCACCAAATTTTCACCAAAAAAAGAAAAAATTTCAAATCATCATTTGATTTGAAATCATTTCATTTTCTATAATTGTATCAAAATCAGAAATCAATGCTTGTTCGGTTTCATTAAAGAAATGAGCATATGTTTTTAACATTGTATCAACAGTATGCCCAAAATGATGTGCTAGTGCCACTAATGATTGTTGAGTTTTCATATTATTAATCATAAGACTTACACAACTATGTCTAAGATCATGCAATCTAACATATGGTAAAGCAATACTCACAACATAATTCAATCCATTTGGATTATCTATAATATCAATAATTTGAACATGAATATTAAAATCTTTATAACCACCCGCTTTCTTTTCATTAAAATAAACTCTGCCTTTTAAAAGAACAATTTCATCTACTTCAAATTTTCCAATTAAACTATTTTCATCAGTGAAACCATATCCTTTTGTACCTATTCTTAAATAACTTCTAAATTGATTGTAAACAGTATTTCGTGCAAGTGGATATATAAATCCAAATACAAATGCATTATCATCAAAATGGTATTTTTTTCGTTCATGCTGATACCATTCTTTCATGATTTGAATTGAAACTTGTGGCATATGAATAAGTCTAATTGAGTTTTTAGTTTTAGGTGGTGTTAGAACTGGCTTTTTAATAGAATGTACATTAGATAACGTTTGTTTTATGTTGATTGTTCCTTTATTCAAATCAACATGTTTCCATTGAAGTCCTAACGCTTCTCCTCTACGCATTCCCGTATAATATAATAATGAGAATAGTGTATAATACATAGGGTCTTTGACATTTTGAATATATTCTTGAAATTGATATAATTTCCATACATTAAATTCTTTATCATCAACTTGATCAGGTTTTTTAATTCTTCTGACTTTGTTTAATGGGTTAGATGTTATATAATCATTTTCAAATGCATATTTAAAAACAAGATTTATTTTATAGTAAACTTTATCTATTGTTGATAATGATAATTCCTTTTTTTCTAATTCTAATATGATTTTTCTTAAATCTTGTGGTGTGATTTCATCAATATATTTATCAAATATTTCTTTTGCATGATTTAATGCTTGTTTTGTTGTCTTGATTGATGTTTCTTTCATATAATAACTGCATTCTAATAACGTTTCATTCATAACTTCCTCAAATGTTTTCTTATTTTCATTATTTTGTTGCATTAACAATTGTGTTTGAACTTCTTGAATAACTTGTTTTTCTTTTTCTAGAGCATCTTTCTTCTTTTTGAATCCACTTTTTCCAGTATTTGAAACTTTTTGTTTCCAACAATCATTGTTATCTTTATATTTAAACCTTATTGACCACAATCCATTTTTGTTTTTATATACTGCCATAGTTATAACTCCATATTTTTAAAATGTGGTTCTTTATGTTGTTTAACAACAATATCTTAGTTTGTAATTCCTTTTTGATCTAAAAAATCTATTCTTTCTTTTAAATACTCAAATAATGTAGATACTTTTTTATATATCTTTTCACACATATCTTTGAAAGAATGAATATCTATTCTATAGTCTTGATTTATAAACATTTTTTTAAATGATTTGTAAATATTATCTAATTTAAATAAAGATATAAAAGATTTATGAATATATAATTCATGTTCGAGTTTATCTATTTTTTCATCTAAATAAAAATTATGATTTCTTAATTGTTGATTATCATACTCATAATCGTTAATTCTATTCTCTAATTGATTTATAGATGAATATAGATTATCAATTTCTCTATCTTTTTCTTTTAATCGCTTAGCAAGTGGCATTTCTCGATACATATCTATTTCTTTTTTCTGCACATTAACTAATTTCATAAGTGATAAATTATTAGTTTGTAATTCTTTATTATTATTTTTTAATTTATCAATAACCTGATGTGACTTTTTAAGAGATTTTGTTTTTTCAATAATATTTGTCACCTCAAAATTAATTTGATGACTTTCATTAATGATATTTTCAGTAGCTTGTATATTGTCATAAACATTTTTCATGCTTGTTTTAAAAGATAAATCTTCTTGATTTTTAAGTTCCTTTATTGTGCGATTTCCGTTGATTGTGGCATTATTTTGTATAGATGGCATATAACCTAGGTATTGTTCTAAATATGCTGACAATTCGGGATGAAATTGCTTTAGTGCTGTCTTTGTTAAAACTCTCTTACAATTTAATTTTTCAATTCCATCTTCTACAATCACTGGAATAAATGAAAAATGAATATGTGGTGTTGCTTCATCATTATGCACCCAAGCACTGACAACATTTTTTCTACCATATTTATTTTCTAAAAATTGAAATGTCAATTCAAAAATTTTCTTATGATCCTCTTGAGGGACATTTTTGGGTACTGTCACAATCCAATCAGCCATATAAACAATATCTTTTCTATTCATATGTTTAACCTCTTTCATACGATTGTTCACATATGATTCTGGTCTTAATGGTTGAATATCTTGTGCTAAATTATAATTAAGATGTGTTCGGCTACTGTCTATATCTTTATTTGAAAGTTCGCAACCTTCTCGTCTTTCACAATGAATAGCCAAGCCGACGACACCATTTCTTTTAACTTTTTCTACATGTGCCATTTTATCTTAGCTCCTTTTCAAAAGCACTCGGCAGAGCAAGTTTCCAAAATGCTTTAGCGTTTTGGTATAACTTGCTAGACCAAATTTTTTGGTCTTTTCTTTTAAAGATTGCCGATAGGCGTTATATTTAATTTTCAATGTACTGATAAGACACTTTAGACAGTTAAGACAGTTTTTATTTTACAGAAAAGAAACTGTCCAACTGTCCTTATCTGTCTATGGTTCGTATGTGATAATATCTATTCTTTGATTTCCTTTTTGTTGGTCAAAGAATACATGATTTTGATTTAAATATGTTTTGTTTTTTCTTAAATATTTTAGTAAACCTTTAGGATTAATTTCCATCATTGTTTGTTGTACAATTTCTTGACATGTTCCTTTTATCATATGATTAGGTGATGAAACAACTTTATTAATAAGAAGTAATATATTTTTAGGAATCGTTTCTTCTATATCATCTTCATCACTTTTATTCCAACCAATACCATTTTCATCCTTAGCAATGGGAATAATTGTTTTTTTATGTCTAAGAATAAATTGTAATTTTCCAGTTGTACTAAAATCATTTTCTACATCTGCTATAATCGTTCCAGTAGTAGAACCCGATAATGCTTTTGATCCAAGTAAAGAATCTTGCCCTACTGATAAACCTTTTTTAGTATGATGTAACATAATACACACAAGTTCCTTTTTTATAATAAAATCTCTAAATTCTATAAGAATGGGATAAATAGAATTATATTTCCCATCACATTCAATAAATTCATCTAAATTAATTAAACAGTCAATAATAATAAGATTATAGTCTTTGATATTTTGAACATTATCAATATATTCTTTAATATTATAAAGACTAGAAATATCTTCACCAAAAACATATATAACTGCTTCATTAAATGAAAGATCAAGTGCTTTAATTCTTCCTTGAGTTTCATGTTCATAATTATCATTATCAAAATAAATGACTTGACCTTTTTCATTATGTCTACCTAAATAATCACTACCTTCTGCAACTGCATTGGTAAGTTTTGTAGCAATCATTGATTTTCCAATTTTACTTGTTGCTCCTAAAATATATAAACCATTTATAAGCAAACCATCTAATACACCTTTATTGATAATTGGAAAGTCAGATTTTAAAAGTTGTGTTTGTGTAAAACTAGACATGCTAACTCCTTTCTAAAAATAAAATTGAAAGGAAACATATTTTTTGATATACTATAAAAGAAAAGAGCATTATAAAAATATGTTTCTTTCGATGATAACCATTCATGTCTTACTTGGCGGTTGGATTGAATGGTTCTTTTCTTTTCTCAATAGGGTGCGTGACATCAAAATATTGTTCACATGCTTCAATAGGAAGCAATCCACTCTTTGGCAATCTTTGTCTATCAATATTAAACAATTCAATGATTCTTTTTGCATGAACTTTAGCAATTTGTTGATAACTACACCCTACAGCGTCTGCTAACTCTTGGTAGGTACAGAACTTCTGTCTTATTTCCATATATATAAACCTCCTTTCTATTCAATACCGATAAATAAAATATATACTTTAAAATATCATCAAATATTTATCGTATATTTATTATATCACAATATACGATTATCGCAATGATTTATAAGTAAAGATATCATACATTATGATTTTCGCAATACTTTATATAAAATATAATGTATAATATTTCTAGGAGGTACTTTTATGTCACTAACAACATACATATATAAATTAAAAGAACAAAAGAACATATCATTTAGACAATTAGCAATTGAATCCAAAATTAGTTATAGTAATATTATGGATATAAAAAATGATCGTATAGCATTTCCAACTGATACGATTTTAACAAAACTTTCTAAATATTTAGATAAATCCAAAGAAGATGTACTATTTGAAATATTAGAAGATGATGTTGATGAAAATTATTCTTTAACATCACTTCGTTATTTATGTTATTTAAATACACACAATTATACTATCGCAATCAATCCTAATTTCTCTAATCCATTAAAAGTAGGAACTATGACATTTGATGGATACGCTTATAAAAAAAGATCAGGAAATACTTTTACAATTGTAGATTCTTGGTCACATATAAAAAAAGAACATTGGAAAATGTTCAAGATTCATTATCATACAGATTTAAATAGAGATTCATGGGCTGAATTGTTTGTCAATGAAAACATGTATGTATCCAATGTTTTATACTTTGAAATATTAAGAATAGAAAGCAGTGAATTCAATAATGTAAAAGAAGTTATCATTACATATGATGAAAATGATTATGATGTTGAATATGCAAAACAATACATTTATCAAAAAACGAAATTCACAATCAAGTTTTGGAAAAGTAAATAAAAAATCCACAAATCAATATAAAAAAACAAAAATGAAATACGATCAATGTAAATAAGTTTTTATAAGTTATAATTTTTAAAATTATTAATACTTTTATTAATTGATTTCAATTATATAGTAGAAATGATTAATTCTAACTAAAAAGATATTACAAAGATTTAAAATACTTTTGATAAATTTTAATATTTTTAATTTTTTATTTAAATATTATTTCAATATTATTAAAATAATATTGAATAATATTAAAATACATGTTATTCTATTAATAGAAATATAGTAGGAGGAATGATGAATTATGAAAAAAGTTAATTTATTTATTTTATCTCTTTGTTTAATGTTTTCAATAATACCTAGCTTATCATTAAAAAATGTTATGGCTTTAGAAAATGATAAGAGCGATGAAGTCATTGAAGGATTTGTTGATTTAGATTTAAATAATATTGAAGTAGGAGATTCTATAACAGTTTATGAAAATCCAAATACTGGCGGAAAATTAATTATTGATTTTTTGCCAACTTCTAAATCAAGACTTACTACTGGAACTGGCTCTTGGTCAGGTGGAACAATTCCTAGTAAAACAGTAACCATGTATCCACATTATGAGGATAAAAATTATAATTACTCAGATATAGGTTTTTATGTTACATATGATGGTAAAAACAAAAAATATCTTGATACTTATGGTGCATCAGTTGGTGTATTAGATGGAACTATAAGTGGATTAAGTACCAAAATCGTAACAGCAAAACCAACGACATCAAATCCAGCAAAGGCTCAAATGTCATGGGTATATAAAAAAGGTTCATCCATATCTTGTTATCTTAGACAAGACATTAATTATAAGAACCAATCTAGATTAGCATGGAGATTTTAAAGATTAATGATTAAAAGTGATCAATTTGCATTTCCACAATGGTTGTCAGAACTTGAAAGTGAGGACATAGAATTTATTAAGCAATTTGTATTGTCGTCTGGATCCTTAAAAGAAGTTGCGAAATTATATGATGTTTCTTATCCAACCGTACGATTAAGACTTGATAGATTAATCAACAAAATAAAACTAGCAGATAACATTGAAGATGATTCTTTAATATCATTAATCAAATATTTGACTATTGAAGAAAAAATAGATTTTGATGTTGCAAAGATTTTAATAGAGGCATATAGAAAGGAGAAATAAAAAATGTTATATACATTTAAAATGTTTGTTGTAAGTATGATTGCTATAGCTGTTTTGCTAGTAGTGATGTATTTGTTTAAGCAACTTATGAAAAAATATTCAATGATGATTTTAATCCTAAGTATTTTATTTTCAATATTTTGTATTTTGAATCATTATAATAATTTCTCAACTATTCTTAGTTCAAGTTCAGATATTGGATTTATAGTATTGTTCATTATAAACATACTTCTTTCTGTATTACCATCAATTATTATAGTTATCACTTATTTTAAAACAAGAACAGAAAATGAAATTGTTAAGGAATATGATAAAATGAGGATACAGGACTTATGATTAATTAATTGTATTGTTCTTTAATTGTTATTGAAAAATCAACTTATATTTATAAAACTTTTAAATATTTTATTTTAATTAGTGTGGATTTGTATGACAATCATATAAGAAGTTATTATTTGAAAAAGCATCATAGTTATGCTTTTTCATTTGTTTAATGATATTTTTTGAAAATATAATCTATATAATATTTTTTTCATAAAACACTTTACTTTATTAAATTAAATCCACCAGATTTCCACCAATTTTTATACAAAATTATAAAAAATTATAAAATTACATACCATAATATAGCAATCATGGTATATTTTACATGATTATACCATCATATATATGAAAAATTTTATATAATTAAGTTCTCATCGTCCGCCCCAGGTAATAGACTAAACCCTTGTATATCAAGGGTTTTTCTTTTTATTGAAATATAAATCTACTGGAAAAAGAAACAATTATGATCCTAACAAAACTTTTTAAATATTTAGATAAAAATAAAGAAGATGTACTATTTGAAATATTAGAAGATGATGTTGATGAATATTATTCTAACTGATCTTTAAAATATATTTCTTATTTAGGTGCAAATAACTATACAATAGCAATCAATCCATTTTGCCAATATCTATTTAGAACTAAATATATGTATTTTGATGACTATGCCTATAAGAAATGTTCTGGTAATACATTTAGCGTTATTGATTCTTGGTCATATATAAAAAAGAACATTGGAAAATGTTCAAGTTTTATATAGATATTAACTTAAAAAGAAGAAAAATATTTTTTTCTTATGAAAGAACTCCTGTTGCACTACAAGTAAGTGTAACTGAAGGATATTTAGTTTGAACGACTTTACCCTCTATGTATTGTTTTACAGTTGCTTTTCCTGTTGCTTTATTTCCTGATTTTGATGCACTTTTAGAAATAACTTTCCAATCATTGATTGAAGTAGTAGCATTGACAGTTGCACTTGTACATGTTGAAGAACTACCAGTATATTTAAATGTTCCAGTAACACTTACAGTATAAAGAACGGTTCCTTTAGAATTTTTATATCTATTTGTCTTTGTTTTAGTTATAGTATTGGTTGCATATGTAGAAATGTTTGGACTTTCAATTGTAGTTTCAACATAGATGCCATCACCTAGATATTCTATTGTTCTGCTTTCTACTGTACTTTCTAATGCAAATGTATTTATAGGTGTTAATCCTAGTAATAATACAAATATAATCGTTAAAATTTTTTTCACTTTCTTTTTTTCTTTCTTTTATTCTATAGTAGTTTCAACTTCAACTGGTTGGTTTTGTCTTACTTCATCACATAATTTTTTATACTCATATAACTTATAAGTTGTTACAATTATAGAACAAGATAGAATGATGACTATAATAGCTATAGCAGTTTTTCTAATAATATTGGTTTTTTTAATACTTTTTATAAGAGTATTTGTGTCAATATCATCTATAAATGATGAAGCTAATTCATTTGGTTTTCCAAGTTCATTAACGATTTCTTCATAAGGAGATAAATGAGTTTCATTGATTCTTTTTTCTAACATAAGTAAAAAATCTTGTTTTTCTTTTGAGTTTAATGGAATAATTATTTTTACTTCTTTTAAATATCTTTTTATATCGTTATTCATTTTCGTTTTCCTTTCCATAGTTTAAAATTGCAAGAGTACCTAGGATGATTTGTTTTTGTTTTTCACGAGCCTGATATAGATACTCTTTTCCTAAGTCTTCAATTTTGTAATAAACTCTTGTTCTGTTCTGAATTGTTTTATTATAACTACTAATATAGTTGTCTTTAAGTAATCTATAAAATATAGGATATAAAGATCCTTCTTTAAGAATGATTGATCCATTAGAAATTTCTTTAGCTAATTTAACGACTTCATAACCATAACAATCATTAACATTAAGAATACTTAATATGATTAAATCAATATTTCTATTTACTTTTGCCATGATATCACCACCATTAGAATAACATAATGAAAATATTTGTACAATACTATATGAAAATAAGTATTTATATTGAATATATATAGTTTTGATGTATAATAAAATTAGAAGACGTTTTCAAGAATGTAACATATAATATTATAGCTATTTTTTAGAAATTTTGGTTTTAGTTTTTTTATGGAATAAGGAGGTAACTAGAATGAAATTTAAAAAACTCAAATTATAGGTGTTTTCATTTGTATTAATAGTAGGAATTGTTAATTTAACGAGTATTACTGCGAATGCTACTAATACAATAATTATTAATGAATATGAAGAATTAAAATCGGAATATAATATGTTGAAGGCAAAACAATCTATTATGAAATCAAATGAAATATCAAAAAAAATAGAAGAAAGTGGGAATAAAATCAATAAATTCAAAAATCACATTTATGAACTTAAAGAGTTCTCTGTTGAAGAATTAAAGCAACATAATTACAATGATGATCAAATTGAAGCAATTAAAACATATGATGGATCAGAAGAGAAATCCATAAAAGCAGCAGCAACAATTAAATTTACTGTTAAAAAGAATACTTTTAGTTATAATTCAAAAACAGGATTAACAACAGTTAAAGCAACTGTTAGCTTTACTTGGAGTGGAGGCCCAGAAGAATATGGTAAAGATGCTTTTGCAATGGCCTATGAAGCAGATAATAATCATAATTTCAAAAAAATTTCAACAGTAAGTTCATCTTTAAAATATAAAGAATATATAGCTGTAGGTAATGTTAAAACTTGGTCAAAATCAGCTACTGGAAAAGGAAATCAAGGTGTTACTGGATCTTATGGTTGGGAATTTCCGTTTAAAGTAATGGGTGATAAATACTATGCCTATTTATCAAGTGGAACTTTCACAACAACAGGGGTAGTAAGTGGAAAGCTTAAATATTTCAATGTGCGCTATCTATATAGTCATAGAACATCATATTTAGCAGGTGGTCTAGGGATTAGTATTTCAAAATCTGGAGTATCAGCTGGTATAACTCTTACTCATTAAAGTTATTTTACTCCATATCCAGGGAAAACTGGTGGTGTAGAAACATTTTCTTAGATTGTTTCGTCTTAATCAATAATCTTCTTAAGGAGGAATAAAAATGAAGAAACTCATAACAATGGTTGGTATATATTTATTAACAGCAATAAGTGTATTTTTAGTTCATAATATATTTCTAGTTATCTATTATAACATTCATGAACTAGAATTTGATTCAGTAATTTCTGGTATATATACAGTTGCAGGTCTAATAGGAGTTTGCACATATATAATATGTAAAAGAAAATAATTGGAGGTGTCAAATTATTCTGCGACTGATTGGTATAATATTAGTTCATCATATGTAGAAGATATTTATATACCAATTGCTCGAGTGACAACATATGGTGGATTAAAGGCGGGTATAAATTTTGAATCATCATATGTATGGTAAATATCTGGAACAAGTATATTAGGATTTGGAACGTATTCAAGTTCGGGGTTTAGTGGCAAAATTATTAATTTATGCTCTACAAATTCGTTTAAATGGATGAATATATTTGGGCTTTATGCTAGATATAAAGTAGTTGAAGTTTATCCAGAACAGGAGAGAAAAGAACACAATATTTTATTACTGGTAAGTGTTTAGAATTAAAAAATGAATATTCAATTAGAACTACAGGAACAACAGTA
The DNA here is from genome assembly GCA_021768625.1 of Candidatus Stoquefichus sp. GTDB lineage: Bacteria > Bacillota_I > Bacilli_A > Erysipelotrichales > Coprobacillaceae > MGBC163490. Next base: position 14,330 of record JAETUM010000012.1, read on the forward strand.
AGTATCATTCAAAGAGAAATCATTTTTAATAAAAATAAAATATATGCTGAACAAACCATTTGGTAGTAGTACAAATTATTCATTTAGTTTTAGTGGAACTTTAAAAACATCAGAGAATAAAAGTTATGCAATAAAAGCTTCTGAAATGATGAAGTTATCCAGTGGAAACAGTATTATTTATACTTATAGTGTACCAAAAGTAGTTAATAGGAGGTATACAATTGGATTCAATAAAATTCAAATCTCATAAAAAATATATAATACTTTTAGCAATCATTATAATTTTAGGTTTTATGTTGAATGAATTTGTTAAATTTAATGATAATACATTAACTGAAATTACATCAAAAGAATATGGACAAGTTTACGACATACCAACATATTATAAATATAATCAAATCAAAATTAATATTTATTCATATGATAATGGATGGAATCTTGAGAAGAAGATGATATTAGATCATGATGAAATAAAGTCTCATCAATTATGTTTAAACTTTTATGAAAAGGATGGTACAGTTTATCTTAACTATAAAAATAAACCTATATTGACATTAGAAAATAATTTTTCTTCAAGTTCTAGTATATATTCTCTTAATGATAGATTAATTAATGATGAAGAAGAAACGCCATTAATGATGTGTATCAGATTTGATGAGTATAAAATGGGAGAATCTAAATATCAAGGCTATATAGATGAAAACGAAGAAAAACAAATAGATTTTGATAAGTATCAATTGAAATATCCATTAATTATAGAAGACCCTGCTAAAGCTACACTTGTGACATATCAATTTATGAAATGAAATGTCTATTAATTATTCATAAACAGTATGTCAAATGTTAATATTTACAGAAGTTATTGGCCTGATAATTACAATAATATGCAAATCAGTTATTAATGAAAATAAATCACTTTCTTATAGCAAGAAATTTAAATTCAAAGAATTATTAGTTATCTATATTCTTTTGATTATAACTGTAATACATATGATGATTTATTATCATATACAGCTTTATAACTTCTTAATTTATATTTTTATAACACTTCAAATTTTAACGATAGAAGGAAAGATAAATGAAAGAAAAACTAAAAGACAAAATCTTAACAATGGTTTCATCTAGTTTATTACTAATTGCGATTCAAACTGTCAATAATGTATCAGCTAGACATTGTCATCAAGAAAAAGAACCAAAAAGTCTAAAAAAATATGAAATATAAATGGATATTTTAGCTTTCAAAAAGAAAAAATCAAAATTCATTGACTGTTTCATCTAGTTCGTTATCCATCATTAGTTATATAACTAATTGTACTTCAACTAGATATTACTATTAAAAAAATAATTTGTTAATTTAAAGAGACGAAAGGAGATAAAAATTTATGAATAATATTAAAAGTATTTTATTAACATGCATAACAGGAGTTTTGATAATTCAAAATAGTATAAGTTTTTCAAATGCTTTAGAAAAAATTGAGAACTATTCATATACCTACGAAGACTATGACACAGAAATTCTTGATTATGAATCAAATAACAATCTTATTTATTCAGAGTTCATTGAAAATGGTGAGCTTATTTTTTTAGAAGTAGATGAAAATATGAACTATGTTAAATTGAATAATGTTTATTATACGTTTGATGACTATAATGCAGGATTATTAAAACAAGCTAAAGATTTATATGATAATGGGATTAGCAAAACAATTGTAGAAGAAATGGAATCTTACAATTGTATAACTAATATAGATAATTATATTAATCAACTAAGAACTAAAAATCCAACTAATTTAGAAATTATACCTAATAATAATTCAATATCACCATTAGCAAGTTATGGAACATTTTATTATATAGGAGAATACAAAAAAGTAAATGTTGCAGTATCTCTAGCATCTGGAGCAATATCAGTAGTTCTTGGATTTTTATCTGGAGGTCTATCTGGAATTTTTACAACTACTGCAGCAAAAACGTTTGTTTCTGGTTTTTTGGTAGCAGTAGGATTAGATTATTTAACAACAACACTATATTATAAAAAATGGCAAGCTGTTTTAAATTCACATGGAACCACTACTGAAAGAAGACAAGCAGGAGCATTAAGAGATGATGGTAAAACAAAATATTGGGATACAAAAAAAATATGATAGAACCTTTGAAACACAAAGACCATTATAGTATAATGTTAAAAGCATATAAATTTTAATAGACTTTTAAAGGAGTTGAACTATTATGAAATATATGTATCAAATATTCTCATTTTCGATTATTGTCATTTCTATATTGTCAATGAACTATTTTCATTTAAGCACTTTACAAACTATTTCACTTATGGTTATTTTAAGTTTTATATCGCTAATTATTATTCATTTTATAAAAAAAAGTAATAATTCTAAATAACTATTTGGCTATTCTATTTATAATTGAAAGGAACTGTAACAAAATAACTTTCTAGTAAATAAATTATTTGTTTCAGTTCCTTTTTTTAATATTCATACTAGTATGAATATATAGACTTTAGTCAGTTGAGCATACGAAGTATGTGAAATAAAAAACCACCTGCTATTGAACTGAACCCCAAAAGTTGAACTAACAACAGGAGGGGTTTTATTAGAAAATCCTTGTATTAAATCCACCAAATTTTGAAAGATATTATCATATAATACTTTATTGCTTGTGAAGGACTTTATAAAGTATATTCTATAAATAAAAAGAGCATATATAGTTATTATTTGAACTATGTAATGAGTTTTTAATAAGATTTTTTATAAATATTGTTATATGTATAACATTGAATCAATAAACTATGTGATATATAATTAAGTTATAGAAAATATGAAAATTTTGGGGGAGGAGAATACCAAGATGAAGAAGTTAATGAAAATATGTTTAACAGTATTAGTGGCATTAACAATGATATCTATAAATCCAATTAAAGCAGCGAGTAGTGTTTCACCAACTGCTCAAGATAATCTTAATGTAAGACTAAGAAGAACATCTCAATTAGTTACAACTAGTACAGGTTATATGAGAGTATTTTATGATGGTAAGAAAGTTGGTATAGAATACTATGATAATAACTTTAATATTCAAAGTAAGAAATCTATTGCTATGGAATTAAGTATTTGGGGTGGTTTCTATGCAAGTTCAGATGCATATTATTTAGTTGAGGGTCAAAATAATACTAAAGAAAGTGATACAGCAGAAGTTATTCGTGTCATTAAGTATGATAAAAATTGGAATAAAAAAGGAACAGCCAAAGTAACAGGCAATACTGAGCTTTTTGGTGGTGAGGTTCGTTATCCATTTGATGCTGGTTGCGTGGAAATGACTGAATATGATGGAACACTTTATATAGTGACAGGACATGAGGGATATGTTGATCCACAATATAATCAAGGACATCAGGGATTCTTAATGATAGCTGTTAATATGACAACAATGAGTGGAAAGATAGTGGATAGTGATCTTTGGCACTCATTTGCTCAGTATATAACTTGTAAAGATTCGAATCTATATGTATTAGAACAAAGTGAAGGATCAAGATATACAAAACTTTCAAAATATAATGCGAATAATTTAGAAAATACTTCTTTCTCAGTCCTTGATTATGGAGGTTCTCGAGATTCAGCGTGGGCTATTTCTTGTTATGCAAGTGTAGATGGTATGGCATTATCTTCAAATAATGTTCTTTGTCTAGGAACGTCTATTGATCAATCAAAATATGATAATGTGACTTCAGATACAGCACATAATATCTATTTAACAATAACTCCAATGGGTAACTTTTCTAAAGATGCCACAACAGTTAAATGGTTAACAAATTATAGTGGTGGAGGAAAGTGTTTCTTAGGTACTAAAATTACCAAAGTTAATAATAACCGTTTTATGGTTTCTTGGGAGGAATTTAATACAAGTAAAACAGTGAGTATAGATGATGGGTTATCTGGAAGTATTCTTCATTATGTATTTATTGATGGAAATGGAAATAAAATAAGCAAGGAATTTACAGCATCAGCACCAATGTCTGAGTGTCAACCTATTGTTAAGGGAACAAAAATTTCATATTATGCATCAAATGCTAATATGGTCAATTTTTATTCAATAGATGCACAAACTGGTCAATTTAGTAAAAAGGTATATCGAGTAGCAGGAGAAAAGATTACATGGAAATTGAGTAACAATGTACTTACATTATCTGGAACTGGTCCAATATCTATTGACACAGAAGCTCATTACAGATATCCTGTATCATCAACGGTTAATTCATATTCTTATTCTTCAAGTGATAATGCATGGAAACCAATTAGAGATAAGGTGAAAAAGATTGTTATTGGAAAAGGAATAACGAGTATACCTGAAAGTGCTTTTGAATATTATAATAATTTGACAGAAGTACAGATAGAACCAGGATTAAAAAGTATTGGGAAAAAAGCTTTTTATAGTTGTGATGCTTTAAGAAAAATTACAATACCTTCTAGTGTATCAAGTATAGGTGAAGATATTTTGTGGACTGGTTATTACTGGGTATCTGATAATAGTCATGTTGTACGTGCAAAGATATATGCCCCACGTAATTCTTATGCAATAACATATGCAAAGAACAATAAAATAGGTTATGTGTTAGATATATCAACTATGAGTGTAAGTGGTATAAAAGCAAGTTATACTTATAATGGAAAAGCACAAAAACCAACTGTAACTATTACTGGTTTAAAAGCAGGAACAGATTATACTGTAACATACTCAAATAATACCAGTGCAGGTAAGGCAACAGTAAGAATTACTGGACAGGGTAATTATGTAGGAACAATTACAAAAACGTTCACAATTGCAAAACGTAATGTATCTACATTAACATATTCAAAAATAAGTAATAAATCTTATACAGGAAAACAAATCAAACCAAGTCTAACTGTTAAATATAATGGAAAGACTTTAACAAAAGGAACGAGCTATACAGTTAGCTATGGAACAAATAAATCAACAGGAAAAGCAACAGTCAAAATTACAGGAAAAGGAAATTATACAGGAAGTGTTACAAAGACATTCTACATTGTTCCAAAGAAAGTATCTACACCAACACTAAAGGCTGGTAAAAAATCTATAACAGTAAAATATAAAAAAGTGACAGGAGCAAGTGGATACCAAATTGCTTATCAAAAGAGTGGAAGCAAGAGCTGGACATATACAACAGTATCAAGTAAAAGTGCATCAAAGACACTGACAAAACTAACAAGCAAAAAGAATTATAAAGTGAAAGTAAGAGCGTATAAGACAGTCAGTGGCAAAAAGTACTATGGAACATATAGTGCTACAAAAACTGCGAAAGTGAAATAGAGGGAAACAACATGTTTCTCTTTTTTTATAAGATATAAAATATGTATGAAAGACATAGCTTTCATACAAGATGATAATAGAAAATCATAAAAAATAAAGTAATAATAAATATGGAAAGTAGTTGATTAACACGTTTTAACATATATTTCATAATAACACCTCAATGTATTATATGCTGAAATGATACAAAAGTCTTTTCATGATGATAAAAAAATGGTAATATATCAAATAAAGATGGGGTGAGAACATGTTAAAATTCACAAAAATGGAAGGAATAGGCAATGATTATATTTATTTTGATGGGATAAATCAAGATATACCTATGAATAAAACCTTTATTTCAAAGATAAGTGATCGTCATTTTGGGATAGGAAGTGATGGTATGATTGTTATTCTTCCTTCACAAAAATATGATTTTAAAATGCGTATGTTTAATATTGATGGTAGTGAAGCAAAAATGTGTGGAAATGGAATTCGTTGTTTTGCCAGATTTGTTTATGATCATCATTTAACTGATTCTACATATTTAGAAGTCGAAACATTAGCAGGTGTGAAAAAGATTTGGTTAAATATAGAGGATAATTGTGTTTCTTCAGTGAAAGTTGATATGGGTCAACCTTCTTTGGATGTTAAAGACATACCTTGTCTTTATGAAAAAGAACAGATGATTAATGAAAAAGTAATGATTGATGGAAATGAGTATTATCTTACTTCTGTTTCTATGGGAAATCCACATACAGTAACATACGTCGATAGTCTTGATTTTGATATAGAAAAAATAGGTCCATCATTTGAGAAGAGTCATTTATTTCCTGAGTCAGTTAATACTGAATTTGTTGAAGTAGTGAATAAGAAATATTTGAAAATGAGAGTTTGGGAACGTGGTAGTGGAGAAACAATGGCGTGTGGAACAGGAGCGAGTGCTGTTATGTATGCAAGTTATGTGAATGGACTATGTGATAGTCATGTACAAGTTGAGCTTCTTGGAGGTGTTCTTGATATAGAATACTTAGATGGAACAATTTGGATGACTGGTCCAGCAAGAATAGCTTTTGAAGGAACAATAGATGAGGAGAATTATAATGTATAATACAGCAGAAGAAATTATTCAATATATTAGAGATGCAAAAAAGCAAACACCAATTAAAGTTTATATTAATGGATATGATTTACCAGAATGTCATGATTTCAAAGTGTTTGGAACAAATACAAGTCGTATACTTATTGGAGATCAAGAGTTGGTTAGAAAATATATTGAAGAGAATCAAGAAAAAATTACTGATTTATATTTAGAACAGGATCGCCGTAATAGTGCTATACCAATGTTAGATATAAGAAATATTAATGCTCGTATCGAACCAGGATGTTTTATTAGAGAAAATGTGACTATTGAGGATAATGCTGTTATTATGATGGGGGCTGTTATTAATATTGGAGCAAAGATAGGCGAAGGATCTATGATTGATATGGGTGCTATTTTAGGTGGACGTGCTGAAGTTGGAAAACATTGCCATGTTGGAGCAGGAGCTGTTTTAGCTGGAGTTATTGAACCACCAAGTGCTAAACCAGTTGTTCTAGAAGATGATGTTTTAATTGGAGCGAATGCAGTTGTTGTTGAGGGTGTTCGTATTGGAAAAGGTGCAGTTGTAGGAGCTGGAAGTATTGTTTTAAGTGATGTTCCAGCTGGTGCTGTCGTAGCTGGAAATCCGGCTAAAATTATCAAAGAAGAAAAATCAGAAAAGACAAAAGAAAAGACAAAGGTAATGGATGACTTGAGAAAAATATAGGTGAATAATGTGGAAGAGTTAAAGAAGTGGCGTAGAGATTTGCATCAGATTCCAGAAATTGGATTAAAGGAAGTAAAAACAGCAGCATATATTAGAAGTGTATTAGAAACTTTAGGTTATCAATGGGAAAGTATTGTTGAAACAGGAACGTATGTTTTTATTGATAATCATCAAAAAGAAACAATTGCTTTTCGTAGTGATATTGATGCTTTAGAGATGACAGAAAAAAATCATGTTGATTATGTTTCTAAACATGAAGGAATGATGCATGCATGTGGACATGATGGACATGTGAGTGCTTTGTTAGGACTTGCAAAGAGGTTAAAAAATTCAAAGGCTAACTTTCCACATAATATTTTATTGATATTTCAACCAGCTGAGGAGTCACCAGGTGCTGCAAAGTATATTGTAGATTCAGATCTTTTTGAAAAGTATCATGTAAAAGCAATATTTGGAATGCACTTGATGCCATTTATAGAAGAAGGGAAAATAGCTTGTAAAGAAGGTCCATTAATGGCTATGTGTGGAGAATTGGATGTGACAATTCATGGAAAAGGGGCACATGCAGGGTTGCCACAAAACGGAATAGATAGTATAGCTATTGCTAGTGATGCTATTCAACGATACCAATCTTTAATGGCAAGGCAAATGACACCATTTCAGCCAGTTGTATTGAATATAGGTAAGATTCAAGGTGGAACAGCAAGAAATAGTGTCGCAGGTTCTACAGAACTTCATGGAACAATACGTTGTTATAGTGAAAAGATATTTGAAAGTTTGAATACACATATTGAAAAAATTCATCAAGGTTTAGAAGTATCATATGGTTGTCATATAGATTGGAGTTGTCCACCACTTTATCCACCAGTTATTAATGATAAGGAACTATATCAAAAGTTTACCACTTGTGTGGAAGATGACTATATCGAATTAAATGAACCATTGATGTTATCAGAAGATTTTTCATATTATCAAAGGGCTATCCCAGGGATTTTCTTTTTCTTAGGGACAAAGAGTGAAAAATATACAAGTGGATTACATACAGAAACATTTAATTTTAATGAAGAGGTTTTGAAAAAAGTAGTTGATCTTTATTATCAATTAGCTTTACATATATAGGAGGTTATGAAAATGAACGAATATCAAAGAGGGGAAGAAGCGTTTTTAAAGGCTTATGGAAGATATGATACAGTTATAGAAAAAGGTGAAGGTGTTTATCTTTATGATACAAATGGTCATCAATATCTAGACTTTTATTCAGGAATAGGTGTGAATTCCTTTGGTTATGGTTACAAGCCATATGTTGAAAATTTAAAAAAACAATTAGAAACACTTACACATGTTTCTAATTACTTTTATACACCCGTCTCTGTTGAAGCAGCAGAGGCAGTTAAGAAAGCCACACAACTAGAAGGTGTCTTTTTCTGTAATTCTGGAGCAGAAGCTACAGAGGGTGCATTAAAATTAGCTAGAAAATATTATTATATGAAAAATAAAACAGCAGATAGTGAAATCATTTCATTTCATCACTCATTTCATGGACGTACAACAGGATCAGTGAAGTTAACTGGAAATCCTCATTATCAAGAAGCATTTGGTCCTTTGATATCTGGTGTTCGATATGCAACATTAAATGATATCGAAAGTGTGAAAGCTTTGATCAATGATAAGACAGCAGCTATTATTGTTGAACCTGTTCAAGGTGAAGGTGGAGTCTATCCATGTGAACAATCTTTCTTAAAAGAATTAAGACAACTATGTGACCAACATGATATATGTTTGATTTTAGATGAAGTTCAATGTGGAATGGGACGTACAGGAACAATTATGACATATTTCCAATATGATATTTTACCTGATATTGTATGTTTAGCTAAAGGTATTGGAGCAGGAGTTCCCGTAGGGGCTTTTGTTGCGAATAAAAAATACGCTGAAGCTATGCAACCAGGAGATCATGGAAGTACATATGGAGGAAATCCATTTGTATGTGCTGCAGTGAAAACTGTTTTTGAAATTATTAATAATGAAAATATGTTAGAACATGTTCGAGATATATCTCAATACTTGATTTGTCAATTAGATCAAGTTGTGGAAGAATTTGATATTGTTGAATCAAGAAGAGGACTTGGATTAATGCAAGGACTTGTTTTAAATCAAGATGCAAAACCAATCGTTAAAAGATTATTAGAAGATGGTGTGATTGTTATAACAGCAGGAGTCAATGTTATAAGAATGTTACCTCCATTTATTATTGAAAAGCAACATGTTGATGAATATATTGGAAAATTAAAAAATATTTTAAAAGATTTTAAATAAAAAAAGAAAATCCTCTTATTTCTTCGTATATAGAAGTAAGGGGGTTTTTATATGCAAAAATATCCAATCTATATTCAAGATGAAGAAATGTCTTGTGGAGCTTATTGTATTTTGATGATATTAAAGTATTATGGATATAATGAAGAAATAAGAGAAATTAAACAAAAAACAAGATTAAATCAAAATGGGATATCTATAAAAGGTATTGTTGAATGTTTCAAAGAATATCAAATAGAATCTCAAGCCTATGAAGCAACACTTTATGATATTCAAGAACAAGTTCAATTACCATGTATTCTTTATATGGTTTATGAGAATTTAGGGCATTATGTTGTATTATATGAAATCAAAGATGACGAATATATTATAGCAGATCCAGCCAAAGGTTTGATTTCTATGTATAAGGAAGATATGGAACAGTATTATGCACATAGAATGATAGCAATCACTCATATAGGAAGAGTTCCTGAACTTCATTATCAATCCTACTATCGTTTTTTATTATCAACTTTTGCTTCTTATCGTAGACCAATAATGAAGCTAATATATAAAGGAATATTTATTTCTTTTTTGAGTTATTTAAGCAGTTACTTTTATCAGATTTTAATTGATGATATTCATCAAAAAACACATTTCTTTTATATGATTATTTTAGCTATAACATATGGAATGATTGAAATAATAAAAATTACAATAGATCAATTAAAAAATAAAGAAATTATACGTCTTTCAAGAGCTATTGATGAAGATTATGTATTTCAAACATCTATGAATCTTTTTTCATTACCGTATTCATTCTTTTATCAAGATAAAGGACAAATCCAAAGTCAAATTTCAACATTTTATCAATTAAGTGAAATGAGTATAGAGTATTTTAGTAAGATCTTTTTAGATGGCTTTATGTTTGTTATTTTTATGGTAGGTATGTTTATATTACAACCAATCATGACATTATGTGTTTGTATAATGATGATTATGATTTGTTTTTTAAGTTATCATTATTTACAGAAACTCCAACAAATACATAAAGTATATTTAGAAGCTCATTTTAAATATCAACATCATCTTTTAGAACTTATTGAAAATCAATTTCTTATTCGTAGACATTTATTAGTACAATCAACAAGAGAAAGAAGTTATCATTATTTTTTAGATGAATCACTTACAAAAGAAAAGCAATCTATATATATGAATCATTTTCAACATCTTATACAATATATTATTTATATTTTCTATGTTGTTGTTATGATTTTAGGATTTTATTATTTTCAAAGAAAAATATTATCTTTAGGACAAGTTTTAATGTTTTATATGTTAATGTCATATTGTATTGAACCATTATTTCATTTGATAGAGGTTTTCTCTGAGTATAAACAAACAAGTTTGATTTATGAAAAATATAAGTCATTTGAAGTGAAAAGAGAAGACAAAGAGATAATTCATGAAAAAATAACATCAATAACATTTGATAATTTAGGATATTCATATGGGTATCAAATGCCTTTATTTGAACATATTGATTATAAAATTGATAAACATGTTTTATTAAAAGGGAAAACTGGAAGTGGAAAATCAACATTGTTAAAATTATTAATGGGATATGATATGAATTATAAGGGGGATATTTATATCAATAATCAAGAATTAAGAGATATTTCATTAGAATCTTTATATCAACATATAGGTTATGTATGTGAAACACCTACCTTTTTACATTTAACTTTATATGATAATTTTTTGTGTGATGATGAAAAGAAAATAAGAACATTATTAAAAGCATTTCATCAAGAAGAGCTGATTAATATGTTTCATATAGTATTAGATGAAGATGGAAGTCCTTTGTCTTTAGGGCAAAGACAAGTTGTTGCCATTATACGTATGCTATGTCAAAATTATGATGTATGTATTTTGGATGAGGCTTTTTCACATATGGATGCAAAACTTTCTGCAAGTGTACAACGTTATTTATTTCAACATGATCAAGAGAGAATATATGTTGTTGTGAATCATCAAACGAGAACTATGAAGAAGGGATGGGATTGTTTGTTGTTGGATAAAAATTAAAGTGATGAAGAAATAAAATGAATATGTTATAATTGAGAATATAAGAATGAGTAAAAGGGTGAATATATGGTTATTGATTTTGTATATGAAGATGAAAAAGAATTATGTGAAGTGAATTATGAAGAACAATTCATAAAAATTATTGAAAGAACTTTAAATCATTTAAAAATAGATGATGATATTGAATTATCATGTATTCTTGTTGATGATGAAGATATTCATCATATAAATAAAGAATATAGAGATATGGATCGTTCAACAGATGTGATTAGTTTTGCATTGGAGGATAATGAACAATTTTATGTTGAAGGTATGCCAAGAAGTATTGGAGATATTTTTATATCTGTTGATCATGCAAAAATGCAAGCTAAAGAATATGGACATTCTTTAAAAAGAGAAATGTGTTTTTTATTTACACATGGATTATTACATCTTTTAGGTTATGATCATATGAATGAAGAAGATGAAAGAGTAATGTTTTCTTTACAAAAGGAAATTCTTGAAAGTTTACATATTGAAAGATAAGGAGAAAGTTATGACATTTAAATCTGGGTTTGTAAGTATTGTTGGAAGACCTAATGTTGGAAAATCAACATTATTAAATCATATTTTAAAGACAAAATTGGCTATTACATCGTCAACTGCACAAACAACAAGAAATACAATTCAAGGTATTTATACAGATGATGATGCTCAAATTATTTTTATGGATACACCAGGTATCCATAAACCACAAGATGGTTTGGGTTCTTTTATGAATACAAATGCTTTAAATAGTATATATGGGGTAGATTTGGTTTTGTTTATTGCTCCTGCTAATGAGAATATCGGTAAGGGAGATCGCTTTATTGTGAATCGTTTAAAAGAAGCAGATGGACCAGTTTATTTATTACTTAATAAGATTGATTTATTGAGTAAAGATGAGTTAATTAAAAAGTTAAGTGAGTGGAAAGAACTTTTTGATTTTAAAGAAATAATTCCTATAAGTGCATTGAATGGTGATAATATCAATCAATTGATGACAATGATTAAGAATGATCTACAAGAAGGAGTTATGTACTATCCTAAAGATCATATTACAGATCATCCAGAACGATTTATTATGGCTGAGTTTATTCGAGAAAAAATCTTGTATTTCACACATGAAGAGGTTCCACATAGTGTAGCTATTGTGATTGAAAGAATGGAAGAAGATGAAGATGGAGTACATATCATGGCTGCTATTGTTGTTGATCGTCCTAGTCAAAAAGCTATTATTATTGGTAAACAAGGAGCCATGATTAAGAAGATTAGACAAAATGCAAGACGTGAAATGAAACGTTTTTTACAAGTTCCAGTCGATCTTGAACTTTTTGTAAAAGTAGAAAAAAATTGGAGAAATAAACAAAAGTATCTTAAGGAGTTTGGATACGATGAAAACGACTATTAATGAAGAGGTTGTAGAAGCCATTATTTTAAAACGAACTTTTTATAAAGAAAATGATGTGATCTTACATGTTTATACAAAGGATTTTGGGAAAATTGGAATTCATGCAAGAGGTGTTCGTAAATTAACAAGCAAGAATGCAAGAGCTTGTCAAGAGATGATGATAAGTGAAATGACAATCCACCTAAAAAAGGGATTAAGTTCTTTGATGAAAGCAACACCACTTCATTACTTAAGACATATTAAAGAAAACTTAGAAAGTGAAATTGTAGGAAATTATATTTTAGAGTATTATTATCGTTATATTGAAGAGAATATGCCCTCTTTAGAAGAATATGATATGCTTGTTACATCGTTAAAAGTATTAGATCAAGGATACCCACCTTTATTAGTATATTTGTTATTTAATGTTTTTATTTTAGAACATAATGGTATTATGATTAATGTAGATGGATGTGTAAAATGTGGCTCTACAAAAGTCGTTTCTCTTTCAATAGAAGATGGTGGATTTTTATGTTCAGACCATCTTTTGCAACATCGAACATATTCTATAGATTTTTTAAAAGCTTTTAGACATATTCATAAATTATCGATTCATCAAATAGATTCTTTACATATTGATGAGAAGATTATGAGAGAGCTTATTGAAGTTATGGATTATTGTATTGAAGAATATACGGGGATTTCACTTCGTACAAAGATATTTATTCAACAAATTGTGTAGAAAACTGCACAATTTTATTTTTCTTCTGAGAACTTTGTTGTATAATATGTGAATATAAAGGGGAAAGAGCATGGGAAATTTTTTACCAACAACAAAAGAAGAAATGTTAGAAAGAGGTTGGGAACAACCAGATTTTGTATATATTAGTGGTGATGCTTATGTTGATCATCCATCGTTTGGTGCTGCTATTATTACAAGAACACTTGAGAGCAGAGGGTTCAAAGTGTGTTTTTTAGCTCAACCAGATTGGCGTTCATTGGATGATTTTCAACGTTTTGGAAAACCAAGATTAGGATTTATGATTTCTAGTGGAAATATAGATTCAATGGTTAATCATTATAGTGTATCTAAAAAGAAAAGAAAAAAAGATAGTTATTCAAATAATGGTGAAGCAGGTCATAGACCAGATAGAGCTGTTATTGTTTATAGTCAAAAAGTGAGAGAAGTTTATAAGGATGCTACTATATTAATAGGTGGTATTGAAGCCAGCTTAAGAAGATTATCTCATTATGATTATTGGGATGATAAAGTTAGAAAATCTATACTTGTTGATTCTGGTGCTGATTTATTAATGTATGGCATGGGTGAAAATAGTGTTGTGGAGATTGCTGAGGCATTGGATGCAGGTATTGATGTTCAGTATTTAACATATCTTGACGGAACTGTTTTTAAAACAAAAGATTTATCAATGGTTCCTGATTATGTGATGTTGCCAAGTTATGAAGATGTTACAAAAAGTAAGAAGGCATATGCAAAATCATTTGCTATTCAATATCATAATACAGACCACTTTAATGCAAAAACATTAGTAGAACCCTATGATGGATTTTATATTGTTCAAAATAGACCAAATCGTCCATTAACACAAATGGAATTTGATGATACTTATGCTTTGCCATATGAAAGAACATATCATCCATCATATGATTATATTCCTGCTATAGAAGAAGTTAAATTTTCTTTAATTAGTAATAGAGGTTGCTTTGGTGCATGTAATTTCTGTGCTTTAAATTTCCATCAAGGAAGAATCATACAAACACGTTCACATGAATCTCTTATTGATGAAGCTAAGATGATTATTCAAGATAAAGATTTTAAGGGATATATTCACGATGTGGGAGGGCCAACGGCTAACTTTAGACAGCCAAGTTGTAAGAAACAAGAAGAACATGGTGCTTGTCCAACAAAGCAATGCCTATGGCCAAAACCATGTCATAATTTAAATGTGGATCATAGTGATTATTTGTCATTATTAAAGAAATTAAGAGAATTAGATGGGGTAAAGAAAGTCTTTGTAAGATCCGGAATCAGATATGATTATTTGATGTATGATAAAGATGATACTTTTTTCAAAGAACTTATTAAACATCACATTAGTGGACAATTAAAAGTTGCTCCTGAACATATTAGTGATCAGGTCTTAGATAAAATGGGAAAACCAAGAAGACAATTGTATGAAAAGTTTGTCGATAAATATCAGTATTTGAATAAAGAAATGAATATGAACCAATTTTTAGTACCATATCTTATGTCATCACATCCAGGAAGTGATTTAAATAGTGCTATAGAATTGGCAGAATATTTAAGGGATATTCATCATCAACCAGAACAAGTTCAAGATTTTTATCCAACACCTGGAACGTTATCTACAGCTATGTACTATACAGAATTAGATCCACGTGATATGAAACCTGTTTATGTTGCAAAAACAGCAAAAGAGAAAGCAATGCAACGTGCTTTGATGCAATATCGTAATCCTAAAAATTATCATTTAGTTTATGAAGCACTTGTTGAAGCAAAAAGACAAGACTTAATAGGTTTTGATAAAAAATCACTCATTAAGCCTAAAGGACAAAAAAGACCATTGAAAAGGGGGAAATAAATATGAAAATAACAGAAACATATACATCCTGTATGCATGTTCATGTTCGATATCATATTTATCATCCTAAGGTTATTTTACGTGTAAAGGGTGTCATTCAAATACACCATGGTATGGGAGAACATGCTGATCGTTATGATCACTTTGCATCATTTTTATTAAATCATGGATTTGTCGTTGTTGTTAGCGACTTTGTAGGACATGGGAAATCTCTGATTGATTTTGAACAAGGTTATTTTGGAAAAGAAAATGGCTCTAATAGTATTGTGAAAGATATGTTTCATCTTTTTGAGATTATAAGAGAGGACTATCCAGACGCTCCTTACTTTATGTTGGGAGTAGATATAGGTTCTATATTTATAAGAAAATTTGTGAGTGAGTATGGTGATTTTATAGACGGTGTTCTTCTCATTGGAACACTTGCTAAAGTAGAACATAGATATATTCAAAATACTTACTTATCTCTTATGAAAATGATAAAAGGTCCAGTACATAGAGCACAAAGGTTATTTCAAGGATTGAATACAACATGGAATAGAAGACTATTTAAAGTAAGTCGAGGAACACATTGGTTGACAAGTGATTCACAAGAACGACAAAGTTATCGTAATGATCCATTATCATACTTTGCATATACTATTCAAGGGTATAGAGACATTTTACAGACTATTCTTGAGGTAAATGCAGATGATTGTATTCAAAAGATACCTAACTATCTTCCTATTTATATAGCAGAAGGGGAATATGATCCATTAGCTAGAGGTGTAAAACAATTAGTAGAGAAATATAAAAATAAAGGAATTCGTGATTTGACATATCATGTTTTTGAAAAAAGAAGACATGCTTTGCTTTTTGAACAAAATAAAAAAGAAATATATTTTGATATATTAGATTGGTTAGAGGAAAGAACTTATTTATGATATACTCTTATAGTTGGTTGACAAATAACTACTATAAGGGTATAAATAGTGTGTTATCACATAATAGGTATGATTATGACTTAGTTAAGCACTAAGTCATTCATTCTTTTATAGAGGTATAAAATAAAGATAAAGGGGTATAAATATGGCAAATAAAGATATGGAAAAAATAGTTGCACATGCAAAAAATTCAGGGTTTGTATATCAAGGTTCTGAAATTTATGATGGTTTAGCAAACACTTGGGATTATGGTCCTTTAGGTGTTGAAATGAAGAATAATATTAAAAGATTATGGTGGAAAAGATTCATTCAAGAATCACCTTATAATGTAGGGTTGGATTCTGCTATATTTATGAATCCTAGAGTATGGGAAGCAAGTGGACATGTTGGTGGTTTTAGTGATCCATTGATTGACTGTAAAAAGTGTAAAACAAGACATCGTGCTGATAAGTTAATTGAGGATTATGATCCAGAGATCCATAGTGATGGATGGGAACCAGAAAAAATGATGGAATTTATTAGAGAACATCATATTCAATGTCCAGATTGTGGAAGTGAAGATTTTACAGATATTCGTGAGTTTGAATTAATGTTTAAAACAGAGATGGGGACTGTTAAAGGAGAAAAAAATATTGTTTATTTACGACCAGAAACAGCACAAGGTATTTTTGTGAATTTCAAGAATATTCAAAGAACTTCTCGTAAGAAAGTTCCTTTTGGAATTGGACAAATTGGAAAGTCATTTAGAAATGAAATTACACCAGGTAACTTTATTTTTAGAACAAGAGAATTTGAACAAATGGAACTAGAATTCTTCTGTAAACCAGACACAGACTTAGAATGGTTTGATTATTGGAAGAATGGATGTATGCAGTTCTTATTAGATTTAGGATTAACTGCAGATAATTTACGTTTTAGAGATCATGAACAAGCTGAACTTTCATTTTATTCAAAAGCAACAAGTGATATAGAATATTTATATCCTGCACCTTTGAATTGGGGAGAACTATGGGGAATTGCTGATAGAACAGATTATGATTTATCTCGTCATCAAGAATTCTCTAAGAAAAATTTAGAATATTTAGATCCAGAAACAAATAAAAAATATATTCCATACGTTATCGAACCATCAGTTGGAGCAGATCGTCTATTCTTATCTGTTTTAGCTGATGCATATGATGAAGAACAACTAGAAAAAGATACACGTATTGTTATGCATTTACATCCTGCTGTTGCACCAATAAAAGCAGCAATATTACCACTGACAAAGAAACAAAGTGATAAAGCTATGGAAGTTTATGCAATGCTTGCTAAAGAATTTAATGTTGAATTTGATGTTGCAGGGCAAATTGGAAAACGTTATCGTCGTCAAGATGCAATTGGAACACCATTTTGTATAACTGTTGATTTTGATACTGACAATGACCAATCAGTGACATTAAGAGATCGTGATACAATGGAACAAGTTCGTTTGCCAATAAGTGAACTTGAGAGTTATATAGCTCAAAAAGTAAAATTTTAATAAAGGAGGACAGTTATGGCACGTCTATCACAAGAGAAACTTAATGAAATAAGACAAAGTGTTGACATTGTCGATGTGATAGGACAATATCTTCCTTTAGAAAAAAAAGGAAGAAATTACATAGCATTATGTCCTTTTCATGATGATAAACATCCTTCTATGTCTGTCTCTCCAGACAAACAAATCTTTATGTGCTTTGTTTGTCACACGGGAGGAAATGTTTTTACATTCTTACAAGAATACTTAAAAATATCATACATAGAAGCAGTTAAAAAAGTTGCTGAAATGGGTCGAATAGATTTAAGTGAATATCATTTGGATGTCGAAAAAAGACCTGTTAAACAAGAAAATGTTGCATTTTATCAAATGCACAAAGAAGCACAGAAAATTTATAGTTATTATTTAAATACAAAATTAGGATTAGAAGCAAAAGCTTATTTGAATAAACGTCATTTTACAGATGAATTAATTAAAGAATTTCAAATTGGATATGCACCAATAGATTCTATTCTCTATCAAGCTTTTACAAAGTTACAATTTCAAGAAATCGATATGGTTAAATCAGGTTTAATTGTTGAATCCCAGCACCATTTTGATAGATTTCAAGATCGTATTATGTTTCCACTTTATAATCAACAAGGAGAAGTTGTTGGTTTTAGTGGGAGAATTTATAAGCCTACGCAACATGATAGTAAATATATCAATTCTCCTGAATCAGATATATTTATTAAAGGTGAAACCTTATATCACTATCATCAATGTAGAGAAGCTGTAAAAAAAGCTGGTTTTGTTTACTTGTTAGAAGGCTTTATGGATGTTATTGCTATGTATAAAGCGGGAATAGAAAATACAGTTGCTATTATGGGAACTGCTCTTACAAAAGGTCATATTCAAGCTTTGAAAAGATTAACCTCAACTATCTATCTTTGTCTTGATGGAGATAATGCAGGACAAGTGGCGATGAGTAAGGCAGCAAGACAATTGGAAGATGCAGGTTTGTCTGTAAAAATTATTATTTTACCAAATGGTAAAGATCCAGATGAAATTTATGAATCAGATGGAAAAAATGGGTTGTTAGAAATATTGAAAAGGCCATTAAAAACAATAGAATTTCAAATGGATTTTGAGTATCAATTGGTAGATGAACAAAATTATGATGATCGAAAAAATTATTTAGAAAAAATGTGTCTTGAAATTTCTCGAATTCAAGACGATGTAGATAGAGATTACTATATGCATGTTTTATCTCAAAAGTCTGGTTTCTCTTATGAAATTATTCAACAAAGAGTTATTGGAATAAAACCTAAAAGAGAAGATGAGTTTTTACATCGTGAAGTCAAAAGAACCATTCAAATGGTTGATAAATATAATAAAGCAGAACATGATTTATTATTTTATATGTTAAATAGTAAAGAAGTTGCTTCAAAATATGAAGCAAAAGCTGGCTTTATGTATAATGATCAATATCGAGTAATTGCTTCATACATTATTGACTATTATCGTAAACATAATCAATTGGTTATAGCTGATTTTATTAATAGTATGCCTAAAGAGGAATTTATCCAAACTATTATTGAAATCTCAAACGCTCAGTTACCATTACCATATGATGAGAAAGCGATTGATGATTATATTCATACAATTGCTTCAAATGCTAAAAAGATGAAAAAAGAACAATTATTAGAACAATTCAATTATATTTTGGATCCAACACAAAAGGCAGAAATATTAAAAGAGATTGTGAATTTATCAAATACAAAGGAGTCTATATGAAAAAAGAAACAAAGAAAGCAGCACCAGTCACATTTGATGACTTAAAAAATTTAATTAAAGAAACAGCAGATGCTTTAGGTGGAACATTGTCTCAAGATGATTTAGATGCTTTTTTAACAAAGTATGATCTTGATGATGAATCAGCAGAAGAACTTTTACAATTTATTACTGATAGTCAAATTGTTATAGAGGACGGTTTAGATATATTAGATGTAGATGATGAAGAACTTTTAAAAGGTGAAGTTGTTGGTGATTTAGAAGATTTAGAAGGATTAGAAGATTTAAACTTAGATGAAGGTTTTGATGAAGAAGTTCCTGATTTGGATTTTGTTGGCGACTTTGATATGATGACAACAGATACTGTTAATATGTATTCAGAAGATGAAGAAGATGACAATACACAGTTGGGAAGCAATGTTAAAATTAATGATCCAGTCAAAATGTATCTAAAAGAAATTGGACGTGTAGAGTTGTTAAATCACGAAGAAGAAATTGATCTTGCTAAACGTATTCTTGATGGTGATGAAGATGCAAAGAAAAAACTTGCTGCAGCTAACTTACGTTTAGTTGTTTCTATCGCAAAAAGATATGTTGGTAGAGGCATGTTATTCTTGGATTTAATTCAAGAAGGGAATATGGGATTAATTAAAGCAGTAGAAAAATTTGATTATACAAAAGGTTTCAAATTTTCTACATATGCTACGTGGTGGATAAGACAAGCTATTACACGTGCTATTGCAGATCAAGCGAGAACAATTCGTATTCCTGTACATATGGTTGAAACTATTAATAAATTAACACGTGTTCAAAGACAATTAATTCAAGAGTTGGGGAGAGAACCTACAGCAGAAGAAATATCAGATAAAATGGATGGTATGACTGCAGATAAAGTAAGAGAGATACAAAAGATATCGTTAGAGCCAGTTTCTTTAGAAACACCAATAGGAGAAGAAGATGATTCTCATTTAGGTGATTTTATTGAAGATGAAGGCGCGATGTCACCTGATGATTATGCTGCTAATGAATTATTGAAAGATGAATTAAACGAAGTTTTATTAGAATTAACAGACCGTGAAGAAAAAGTTTTACGTTTAAGATTTGGTTTAGATGATGGACGTACAAGAACATTGGAAGAAGTAGGAAAAGAGTTTAATGTAACACGTGAACGTATTCGACAAATTGAGGCAAAAGCTTTAAGAAAGTTAAAGCATCCTTCTCGTTCTAAGCGTTTGAAAGATTTCTTGGATCGTTAATATGAAACTATCAAAAAGATTACAAGCTATTGCAGATTTAATAGAAAAATATAAACAAGGGGAAATACTTGCAGATATAGGAACTGACCACGCTTATTTACCATGCTATTTGGTAGAACAAGGTATTATTGATAAGTCATATGCTTGTGATATTGCAAGTGGCCCAATTAATGCATCTATAGAAACAATTCAACAATATGAATTACAAAAATATGTCATACCACTTCTTGGAAGTGGTATGAATCCTATTATTGATAAAAAAGTGGATATGATTAGTATTTGTGGAATGGGTGGAAAACTCATTGTTGATATATTAGATGAACATAAAGATTTTTTAAGTAATCATCGTTTTATTTTACAAGCAAATGTTGGATTAGAAGTGTTACGTGAATATTTGTATAAACAAGGTATGAGGATTATTGATGAAGCAATTGTTAAAGATGCTCATCATATTTATGAAATTATGATTTGTGAAAAAACTAATGAAGAGTTTACTTATGATTATCATGATTTTATTTTTGGACCTTGTTTAAGAAAACAGAAAAATGATTTGTTTTATGAAAAATGGAAATATCAATTAGAAATACAAAAAAGAATATTGACTTCTTTACAACAAGAACACCCTCGTTATCAAGAAGTCAAAGATATGATAGAAATGATAGAAGGTGAATTAGGTGAAAGCACAACAGATTATTGAGATAATGGAAAAACACTTTCCGTTATCATTACAAGAATCATGGGATAAGTGTGGTTTACAAATAGGTGATAGAAATCAAGAGGTTAATAAAATCATGATTTCACTTAATGCTGATATTCAATCATTAGAGGAGGCTATTGAAAACCATTGTCAAATGCTTATTACTCATCATCCATTCTTATTAGATGAAATTGTGAATATCGATAAAGATAATTTTATGGGGAAATTTATTTATAAAGCTATTGAGAATAAAATAGTTGTTTATAGCTCTCATACAGCATTAGATAAAGTTTCTATGAATCAGTGGCTTATCGAACAATTGAAAGTTCATGATATACAAATAGGTGATGAATCTGGTATTACTAAAATAGCAACATTAGATACTCCAATGGGAAAAAATTTGTTTATAAATTATGTTCAAGGGACTTATGGATTAGAACATTTTAAATATGCTGGACATGTTGATAAAATTGAAAAAGTTGCTGTATGTGGTGGAAGTGGTGGAGATTTTATAGAAGAATTTTACGGTAAGGCTGATGCTTATTTGACTGGTGATACAAAATATCGTCATGCCAAAAATGCTGTAGATCATCATATTTTACTTATTGATATTAATCATCACGTTGAAAATATTATGGTAAAAAAATTAAAAGAACTCTTAGAGAAGGAAGTGAATGTAGATATAATAATGGGATCATCTCCTGATTATTATAGCTATCGATAAATATGATTTTAACAACAATGTGTTACATCCAAAGGAACCAACAAACACTTTTATTACATCGCATAAAAAAGAAGAATGATATTAATGGTGGAAAATGGATAGGTGTTGGTGGTAAATTTGAAGCTGGTGAAAGTGCTGAAGAGTGTATGCGAAGAGAAATTTTTGAAGAAACAGGACTTGTTGCTAAAAAATTACAATTGCATGGATTTGTATCTTTTCCAGAGCTTTATTATGGCGAAGATGAAATGATGTTTATTTATACATGTCATGATTTTGATGGAGAAATACATGATTGTGATGAAGGAGTCTTGCAATGGGTTGATAATGATAAAATTCATTCTTTACCAATGTGGGAAGGTGATTATCATTTCTTTGAATGGATTAAAGATGACAAAATTCATAGTGCTAAGATTATCTATGAAAATGATCATGTTATAGAATATCAAGAAAATTGTTATTAAGCATTCATATGAATGCTTTTTTTGTTTTAAAAAAATATTGATAAAATCGATAAAATTTGAGAATCTTAAGAATTTCTTAAGATTTATGTGTACTTTCTGTGAATGTTTTGATATACTTATAATTGTTATTAAGGGGAGAAATATGTTGAAAAAATTAACAAAAGTGTTGTGCATTCTTATGTTGGCAATAGGAATCATACAATTGAATATCAAGAAGACAGAAGCAAAAACATTAGTTCAAGATAAAATGGTTTCTATAGCAATGAAAGAAAAGGGAAGTCGTTATAAGAAAAAATATGGTCCTAGCCCATGGTGTACAGCATTTGTAAATTGGTCAGCGAGAAAAGCCAAAGTATCAACAAAAGTCATTCCTAACGCTACAAATAGTACAACAATGTATAAAAAATTATTAAAATGTGGAGCTAAAGTTGTTAAAAAACCTAAAAAAGGAGATATTGTTTTTTATAAAAGGAGTTCTAAGTCTAATAGTATGATGCATACTGCTTTGATGACAAGTTCAACAATGTCTATTCATGGGAATTATTCTCATAAGGTTTCTTATATTAAAGCAACAGATTATAGAGCTGGAAAAGGAAAGATTGCTAAAAATAGAATTGTTTATGTTAGACCTAACTATCCTTCAGCACCTGCCAAACCACAATTAAAAACAGCAACAATGAGTAAGGAGACTGTTACTTTGTCTTGGAAGAAAGTCAGTCATGCAACAAGCTATACAATATATATGAAGAATGCTGATAACAAGGTCGTTTATCAAAAGAATATTAAATCAACATTATCAAAGTATTCATTTATATTTGACAATAAGAAATATGGAATATATTCAATAGCAATAAAAGCAAATAATAGTATTGGAAGTTCACCATTAAGCTCTATAAAGAAAATACAATATATAAATCCTGTATTAAGAGAAGGAGAAACTAAAATAAAGATTGGTTCTAATAATCAATCTTTTTTGATAATTTGAACATATTTTCATGAAGATTTTTGACAAATAATTCAAAATATTGACATGTTTTTTTTGGATTGTTAGAATAATATTATAGTGAAAGAAGTAGAAGACTTGGATATAGGGAGGAAATAAAATATGTATCATTGTCATATTTGTTTTTACTTGTTGGGGAAATATAATAATGGATTTGAAATTATAAAAAATGCAATACCACTTGAACATTTTACCCACGAGTTCTGTGAAAGTGATAAACTTGAAAAAGAATTTATAAATCAAGCCGATGTGATTATAGCAAATCTGAAAGATATGGATGTTAAGGAAACATTAGAAATATTAGTTTCAAAGAAAAAAGAAACAGAGTTGATTGTACTCATAGAAGATCATCAATCTGATTTATTAATTGACTATCTTTCTATAATTAAAGATGTATGGAAAATGCCAATGTCTCATGAAGAAATCAAGTTTCGTTTTTTAAGATGGCAAGAAACCTATAAAATAGGAAAAGATTACTGGCAAACAAGTCATTTTTTTGAATCTACTATTAATAATATTCCAAATCTCATTTGGTATAAAGATAAAGAGGGAATACACCAAAAAGTCAATGATAGTTTTTGTAAAACTGTTAATAAGACAAAGCAACAAGTAGAGGGAAGAGATCATTGTTATATTTGGGATGCTGAGCCTGATGAAGCTAACGTTTGTATGGAATCTGATTTTGAGGTTATGACAAAGAGAAAAACTTGTGTATCTGAAGAACTTGTTAAGTCTGGTAATAAAATGAAATTGTTCACAACTTATAAGTCACCATTATATGATTTAGACGGAAGTGTTATGGGAACAGTAGGTGTAGGAATAGATATTACACAAGAACGTGCATATGAAGAAGAACTTATTAAGAAGAATCATACCTTAGAAGCTATATTTACAACTATAGATTCAGGAGTATTATGTTGTACAATAGATGGTAATGAAATCTTGAGTGTCAATAGAGCAGCACTTAATATTTTAGGATATGAATCTAAAGAAGATTTAATGAAAAATGGTTTTAATCTTATTACTTCATCTGTTATAAAGGATGATAAGTTAAGACTCCAAGAATATATTCATCAATTAAAAGATGAGGGGGATAGCATTAATGTTGAGTATAGTGTAGAGCATCAAGGTGGAGAAATTCTGCATGTTATGGGGAATGTAAAACTTTTAAGAAAAGAGGATGGTCAATTATTTTATCAACACTTACTTATAGATTGTACTCATCAAAAAAGAGAAGAAAAGGAAAAAGAAAGACGCCAAATGGAATTGGTTCATGCATTAAGTATTGACTATAATTTAGTATGTTTCTTTGATCTTGATACAGGAAATGGTACAACTCTTAGAGTTGCAAATGATCATCATATGTTAGATACTATTTTTAATGGTCAAATTCAACTTCAAGAAAGTATGAAAGCATATATGGATAAATACGTATATGATGACGATATAGAAACATTTAAAGAAGCAACAACTTTAGAAAATTTAATGAAAGAATTAGAAAAAAGGAAACTGTATTATGTGAATTATCGTACTTTCGAAAATGGTGAAATTAAGTATTTTGAAATGAAAGTTGTGAGAACAAATATTGGAGACCAACATCATGGAGCAGTATTAGGTTTTAGAAGTGTAGATGAAGAAACACGTAAAGAGATGGAACAAAAGAAATTGTTAGAAGATGCTCTTCTACAAGCTAATAGAGCAAATAAGGCAAAAAGTGTATTCTTGTCAAATATGTCTCATGATATTCGTACACCAATGAATGCTATTGTGGGATTTACAGCTTTAGCAGTTACACATTTTGATGATAAAGACCTTGTACAAGAATATTTAAAAAAGATTATGACATCAGGTAATCATTTATTAAGTTTGATCAATGATATTTTAGACATGAGTCGTATTGAAAGTGGTAAAATGCATTTAGATGAAAAGATATGTAGCTTACCAGAAATTTTGCATGAATTACATAATATTATACAAACAGATATACATGCTAAACAGCTTGAATTATTTATTGATACTGTAGATGTATTAGATGAAAATATTTATTGTGATAAATTACGTTTAAATCAGGTTTTATTAAACTTATTAAGTAATGCAGTTAAATATACACAAGCTGGTGGTATTGTGAGTATGAGAGTTACAGAAAAAATAAGCTCATCTTCAGATTATGCGCATTATGAATTCTGTATAAAAGATACAGGAGTAGGTATGAGCGAGGAATTTGTATCACATATTTTCGAACCATTTGAAAGAGAAAAGAATAGTATGGTAAGTGGTATTCAAGGTACAGGATTGGGAATGGCTATTACTAAAAATATTGTAGATATGATGAATGGATCTATTGAAGTCAAAAGCAAACAAGGTGTTGGAACGGAGGTTACAGTTTGCTTCACATTTAAATTGCATTCTGAACCAAGAGAAGAAAAGAAGATACCAGAATTAAAAAATTGTAGAGCACTGGTTGTAGATGATGACTTTAATACATGTGATAGTGTTTCTTATATGCTTCAACAAATAGGCATGAGAGCTGAATGGACATTATCTGGAAAAGAAGCTGTTTTACGTACACGACAAGCAGTTATGCGTGATGATAATTATAGTGTATATCTTATAGATTGGCTATTACCTGATATGAATGGTATTGAAGTAACACGAAGAATACGTAAGGAAATTGGAGATGATGTTCCAATTATCGTTTTAACTGCATATGACTGGTCAGATATTAAAGATGAAGCGAAAGAAGCAGGTGTTTCAGCATTTTGTAGTAAACCATTATTTTTATCAGAATTGAGAAATTGTTTATATTCTGTTGTTAATAGTGATGAAAAAGACAATAAAGATAATAAAGAAGATGAAAAAATATATAATGAACATATTTTGTTAGTTGAAGATAATGAACTGAACCAAGAGATTGCTATGGCAATTTTAGAGGATGAGGGATTTACTATAGATGTTGCAGATAATGGACAGATTGCTGTAGAAATGGTAGCAAATTCTAAGCCAGGATATTATCAATTGATACTTATGGATGTACAAATGCCTGTTATGAATGGTTATGAAGCAACAAAAGCTATTAGAAAGCTTGAAAATAAAAAACTTTCTTCAATCCCAATTATTGCCATGACAGCGAATGCGTTTGAGGAAGATAAGCAGGAAGCATTAAAGTGTGGAATGAATGGTCATATAGCTAAACCAATAGATGTTAAAAACTTGTTCGATACTTTAGATAAAGTGTTAAAATAATAAAAATGCTCGTATGAGCATTTTTATTATGATTAAATGAGATTGTGTTTTTTCATAGAGTTATAAATACCATCATTTGCAATATCATCAGTTACTTCATCAGCCACTTTTTTAAGTTTTTCTTTAGCATTTCCAACAGCAATACCATATTGGCAGTATTCTAACATATCCATATCATTTAATCCATCACCAAAAGCATAAGTATTTTCTTTGGGAATATTTAAATATGTAATTAAAGTTTCAATGGCAGATGCTTTATTAACACCAGGAACTGATAATTCACCACTATTATCACCAAATGAAGGAACAGTACAAGAAATAACATTAAACTCTTTTTCAAATTCTTTCTTTATCCTTTCAAAAGAAAATCCTTCTTTTTCTAAAAAACAAATTTTATTAACATCACTTCTATGAAGATCATATCCTTCTTTTAAAGATGGAATAAAGTGACTAGGTGTTTCTTCTTTTTTCTTCCTAGCTTTAGGATCATTCTCTAAATCGCCATATGTGATCCATTCTAATCTTTTTACAAGATTTTGACTTGCATATAAACCTCCATTACTTTCTATGTAATAATCAAAATCATGGTGATTAAAAAAGTTAACAACATGATCAATAGCTTTTTGAGAAACCATCTTGTGATATAACATTTGATTACCAATTTCAACAAATCCTCCACCAGCACCAATAATACCATCAAATCCTACATCTAAAATATATGGATAAATTTCTGCTTTACTTCTACCAGTACATAAAAAACAAAAATTGCCTTTTTTTCTTGTTTCATGAATAGCTTGAATTGTAGATTCAGGTATATATTCTCTTGAAGGTCTAACATCAACTAATGTTCCGTCAACATCAAAAAATATAATATTCTTGCTCATAATTTTTCCTCCATGCTATTATTATACTGAAAATAAATATGAATAAAAATTATTTTCAAAAAATGTAATTATTCTTTCTTTTTGATAAAGAAGTGTATAATATCACATGAGGAAGAGGGATGAACTTATGAGAAAAGGTGGAACAACTGATTTAATACATGGTTCAATAGCAAAATCAATCTTTTGGTTTTCGATACCGTTATTAGTTGGAAATTTATTTCAACAACTCTATAATACTTTTGATTCTTATGTTGTAGGAAATTATGTAGGTAAGGAAGCACTTGCTGCTGTGGGAGCAGCTTCACCCATTATTAATATGTTAATTGGTTTTTTTATGGGATTGGCGACAGGAGCAGGTGTTATTATTGCTCAATATTTTGGAGCAGGTGATAATAATCATTTAAAAAAAGCAGTTCATAGTTCTGCGGCTTTAACACTTGTTATGTCTGTATTGTTAACTGTTTTAGGTATTTTTGGAACTGATCCAATGTTACACGCAGTAGGAATTCCTGCTGATGTATTTCCAGAATCTTCAACATATTTATCAATATATTTTGCTGGTATTTGTTTTGCTCTTATTTATAATATGGGTTCAGGAATATTAAGAGCTATTGGTGATTCAAAAAGACCATTATATTTTTTAGTTATTGCATGTATTGTTAATATTATTCTGGATTTTTTATTTGTTAAATATTTGAAGTGGGGTGTAGCTGGAGCAGGATATGCGACATTAATTGCCCAGGCAATAAGTGCTTTAATGATTGTATATGTTTTGATTAAGTCAGAGGGAGCACATCAACTGATTATAAAAGATATTCGTTTTGATATGCCAATTCTTAAAAAGATTATTATGGTGGGATTGCCAACAGGATTACAACAAAGTATAGTTTCTTTATCTAATTTAGTTGTTCAGTCTTACGTCAATGCCTTTGGATCAAGTGTTGTTGCTGGATATTCAGCAAGTATAAGAATTGATGGATTTGTCAATTTACCATTACAAAGCTTTAATATGGCTATTACGACTTTCGTTGGTCAAAATATTGGTGCTAAGCAATATGATCGTGTTAAGCAAGGAACGAAGAGTGCTATGGCAATGACATTTGCAGTTATTGCTACAATAGCTGTGATCTTATTCTTATATGGAGAGAGTTTTATAGCAGTCTTTAATAGTGAACCTGATGTTATACAAGCAGGACGTACAATGCAATTAGCATTTGTTCCTTTCTATATTGTTTTACCAATTGTTCAAATCTATAATGGTGTATTAAGAGGAGCAGGAAAATCATCTGTTCCAATGTATATTATGGTTTTCAATTTTGTTATATTAAGACAAATTTATTTATTATTTGTTACAAAAATAACAACAAGTGTTTATTATGTGTTTATGGGATGGCCAGTAACGTGGGTAACTTGTGCTCTTATGTTTATTGTTTATTATCATAAAGTGAATTGGCTAAATGAAAATAGCGCTCTATAGAGCGTTATTTTTAGTCTAATATTTTAGATTTTTCAATAGTTGGCTTGATAAAAGTTTCTTTATTTGTTTCATCAAATTGTTTTAAAAATTCAATAACTTGATTTGTAAGATATGTAGGTGTGGATGCACCAGAAGAAACTGCAGCCTTTTTCTTTCCTTTCAAGCAATTAATATTGAGATCCTGTAAACTTTCAATCATATGAACTTCTTTGTTTTGGCCTGCAATAGAAGCAAGTTTTTGAGTATTGTGAGAGTGAGGATCTCCTACAATAAAAACAATATCTACATCATTATCAATATTGTGAATAGCTTCTTGTCTAATTTGTGTGGCTGTACATATTTCTTTAGCTATTTCAAGATGAGGGAGAATACCCTTGGCATACTCGCATAAATCATATACATCATATAAAGACATAGTTGTTTGATTTGTAATAATGTAATGCTTTTGTTTGTCCATTTTATGAATATCTTCTTTACAAGTGATTAAGTGAATTTTTTCTTTATCGATAGAAATAGCTCCTTCAGCTTCAGGATGTCCATTCTTACCAATATATAAGATTTCATAACCTTGATTTAACTTATCTTTTATTAAATCATGTGTTTTAATAACATCTAGACATGAAGCATCTATAATATTTAAATTTTTTTCTTTAGCTTTTTTAAAGACTTGATCACTTGCTCCATGAGCAGTAATAATAACAGTACCTTTATCAATTTCATCTAATAATTCTAAACGTGTTTTTCCTTTTGCATCAATTGTTTGTATTCCCAAATCTTCTAATGCTTTAACAATATATTGATTATGAACAATCATTCCAAGAATATAAACATTTTGGTATTGTTGACTTGCCTTTTTAGCAATATTAATAGCTCTTACGACTCCTTTACAATATCCTCTAGGCACTATCGCTTTAACTAACATGGAATATCACCTCTATATTATTATAGCATAGTTTATTTTTATTTATAATAATAAAAGCCTTTACAGGCTTTTATAACATATTTTCAAAAACTTCACTTTCTTCATTAACGCTATTATCTATTTCATTGTCAATTTCATCAAAGTCAAATTGTTTGACTGCTTTCACAACTCTAAAGGCAGTAGAAGCATTATGCAAAACTGGTCTTAATTGATTGATAATAGGAATCATTTGATTAACTGTATATAAAGTCTTTTGTGCAGTTCTTAAAGTTGATGACATTGAGATTTGATTTAATGAGTATTTCATAGATTGCAAAAGTGATGGCTTTTGGTACATAGGCATCATTGGATATTG
Organism: Candidatus Stoquefichus sp.; assembly: GCA_021768625.1. Taxonomy (GTDB): domain Bacteria; phylum Bacillota_I; class Bacilli_A; order Erysipelotrichales; family Coprobacillaceae; genus MGBC163490. Next base: position 45,100 of record JAETUM010000012.1, read on the forward strand.
AGGATAATATGGTGGCATAAATTGGTTGAAATCATTAGGATATTGTGGGTACATAAAATAACACCTCCTATATTAGTATATGGATAAAGTGAAGGATTGTGATATTTTATTTGTTTTGCAAGTGAAAAGACAATATTTTATAATAGAGAATAAGGAGGATAAGAGAATGTTTAAGAAAATCATATGTATCTTATTAGTGATATTTATAGTAGGGTGTCATCATCAATCATCAAATGATAAACAACAGTCTCAATTAAAAGAAGAAACAATACAGGATAACCAATCTAAAAAGTTATATTTGAAAGGGACTCAAATAGTAGATAAACAAGGGAATAATGTGCAGCTTAAAGGTCTTTCAACACATGGATTATCATGGTTTCCAGAATATGTAACGAAAGAAACATTTCAAAGTTTAAAAGAAGATTTTCAAATTAATACAATTCGTTTAGCAATGTATACTGAAGAATATAATGGATATTGTAGTGGAGATGAAAAGAATAGAGAAGAATTAAAACAATTAATTGATAGAGGGGTACAATATGCTAAAGAATTAGATATGTATGTTATTATAGATTGGCATATTTTAAGTGATGGAAATCCTCTTAAAAATATAGAAGAATCTAAAAAGTTTTTTGATGAAATGGCTCAAAAGTATAAAGATGAAGAACATATACTCTATGAAATATGTAACGAGCCTAATCAAACATCATGGCAAGAAATAGAAACATACGCCAAAGAGATTATTCCTATTATTAGAAAATATAATAAAGATGCTCTTATAATTGTTGGAACACCTAATTGGTCACAAGAAGTAGACACAATAACAAAATTAGATGATCAAAATATATTATATGCTTTACATTTTTATGCTGATACACATAAAGAAGATTTACGTCTTAAATTTAAAACAGCTTTAGATAAAGGAATACCAATTTTTGTCAGTGAATTTGGAATATGTGATGCAAGTGGAAATGGAAGTATTAATAAAGAAGAAGCAACAAAGTGGTTGAATTTATTGGATGAGAATCATGTGAGTTATGTAGCTTGGAATATATCACATAAAAGTGAAACAAGTGCTATTTTTAATTCACAAGTTAATAAAACAAGTGGTTTTTTAGATGATGATTATTCTGAATCTGGAAAGTGGTTAAAGGATTATTTTACACATAATGAAGTATCTTCTGATAAAAAGAATGAAAGTTTGAATAATGGAGATATAGAAATTATTGTAAATAAAGAAAACTCATGGCAAGAGAATCAAAAGAACATGGCACAATGGGTTGTTTCTATTGATAATCACAAAGAGACAATATCTGATTGGACGATTCAGATAACATTTGATAATCCTTTTGAAGTTTCACAATATTGGAATTTTGAATATCAGATTGATGGCAATACATTAATTATGAAACCAACTGATTATAATCAAGAAATTAAAATAAATGAAACAATTGGTCAGTTAGGTATGATTTTAAAGAGTGATAATGAATTAAAGGTAAAAAGTGCCATTATAAAATAGTTTTTTGCTTTTTTTAGTTTTTTAGTGTATAATCAAGTGGCTTGAAAGGAGGCGTTATAATGAAATTATTTGAAAATTACCAATTTCAACCATTTGTTAAAGAAACGATAGCTGAGATGAAATTTCAATCTCCTACACAAATACAAAAACAAATTATACCATTAGTTTATAAACGTAGAGATGTTATTGGAATATCTCAAACAGGTACAGGGAAAACACATGCATTTCTTATACCTATTATGGATATGATAGATGTAGAAGAGGATTGTGTTCAAGCAGTTATAACTGCACCAACAAGAGAGTTGGCATCACAAATTTATGAAAATGCAAAATTATTTATGAAGTATAATAAGGAACTAAGAGTTTCATTGATTATAGGTGGGAGTGATAAGCAAAAGGCAATTGATAAATTATCAACACAACCACATATTGTTATAGGGACTCCTGGAAGAATAAAGGATTTATCCTTAGATGAGCAAGCTTTGAAGATTACAACAGCAGATATTTTTGTGATTGATGAAGCTGACATGACTTTGGAATTTGGTTATCTAGAGGACATAGATGCTATTTTAGGAAAGATGAAAGAAAATCTTCAAATGATGGTCTTTTCAGCAACAATACCACAGACATTAAGACCATTCCTTCAAAAATATATGCATACTCCTAAAATTATTGAAATTGATGAAAAATTAACATCATCACGAAATGTTGCTCATTACCTTGTTCCAACAAAACATAGAGATCGTTATGTTGTTTTAAGAGAAATTATGAATATTATTGATCCATATATATGTATTATTTTTTGTAATAAAAGAAAAGAGGCTGCAACATTAACACATCAATTAAGAGAAGATGGGTTTAAGGTTGGAGAAATTCATGGAGATTTAGAACCAAGGGAAAGACGTCAAATGATGCGACGTATTAAAAACATGGAATATCAATATATTGTAGGAACAGATATTGCAGCAAGAGGAATTGATATAGATGGTGCAAGCCATATTATTAATATGGAATTTCCTACAGAATTAGACTTCTATATTCATCGTAGTGGACGATGTGGAAGAGGTAAATATACTGGTGAATGTTATAGTATGTATGATACAAGTAATGAAAGTATTGTTCATGCTTTAGAGAAAAAAGGTATTACTTTTGAAATGAAGGAACTGAAAGGGAATCAATTTGTTGATTCTAAAGATAGAGAAAAACGTAAGTCAAGAGTTAAACATCAAAGTGATTTAGAAAAGAAAATTTCTTCTATTGTGAGAAAACCAAAAAAAGTAAAGCCAGGATATAAAAAGAAAAGAAAAAGAGAAATTGATCAATTAGTGCGAAAAGAAAGACGTGCAATGATTCAACAAGATATTAAACGTCAAAAGAAAGAACGTGCAAAACAAGCACAAAGAGAAAAGAGAGAAAGAGAGGCTGAATAAGATGTTAAAAATTGGTAGTCATGTATCAATGAATGGTAAAGAAATGATGTTAGGATCTGTAAAAGAGGCTCTTTCTTATGGAGCAACAACATTTATGTTTTATACTGGTGCTCCTCAAAATACAGCAAGAAAGCCAATTAGTCAATTACGAGTTGAAGAAGCAAAGGCGTTAATGGAAGAAAACAATATGAATATTGATGATATTGTTGTTCATGCACCTTATATCATTAATTTAGCAAATACTATTAAGCCAGAAACATTTGATTTAGCAGTTAGCTTTTTAAAACAAGAAATTGAAAGATGTGAAGCGATTGGTGCTTCAAGACTTGTTTTACATCCAGGTTCACATGTTAAAGCTGGGGATGAAGCTGGACTTGAACAAATTGTCAAAGGATTAAATATGGTTTTAAAACCTGATCAAAAAGTTAGAATTGCTCTTGAAACAATGGCAGGTAAGGGAAGTGAATTGGGCAGAACTTTTGATCAAATTCAATATATGATTAAAAACGTTGAATATAATGAACTTCTTGGTGTTTGTTTAGATACATGTCACTTAAATGATGCAGGGTATGATTTATCTCAATTTGATGAGTTATTAGAAGAATTTGATGAAAAAATTGGTCTTGATCGTTTATTGGTTGTTCATGTTAATGATTCTAAAAATGAAAGAGGAGCACATAAAGATCGTCATGAAAATATTGGATATGGTCATATTGGATTTGAAATTCTTAATAAGGTTGTTCATCATCCAAAATTAAAAGATGTTCCTAAAATATTAGAAACACCTTATATTGATGGTAAGGCTCCTTATAAAGAAGAAATTGAAATGTTTAAGAATCAAACTTTTAATAGTGGGCTGAAATAATGATTTAATAAAAATATAATTTTTTGACAAGTGTGTTCACTTGTCAATTTTTTTATATAGTTCTCTATAACAAATTGGTATTCATCATTCACTATAGCATAAGAATTATTTTTAATCATTTGAAAAATCTGATGCTTTAAATGATCATCAATATCTATATCAAACTCATTTAAAAGTATTATAAATTCATTAATTTCCAGTTTAGATATACATTCGCGTTTGGTCATTGACTTCCTCCTTTAAAACATCATATGCCTTAAAGAAGAAAATAGAACTCTAATTATTTAGAGTTCATGATTTCTTATCAAAGTAATCAACACATAATTGAGTGACACCATCTAACATATAAGAACTAGCATCTTTAATGTAATAAAACTTTGGTAAAAATTCTTCAGGAATAAAAGAATTTAATTTATTTTTAATCTCATCCATATTTGGAGTCATAGGAGAACATATTGCGACAGCTTCAGGCCCCATTGTACAAATAGTAGGTAAAAGGGCTTTGGTAACAACTTCTACCGCTCCTTGTTCTGTTAAAACAAGTTTATGCAGATTGTCAGAAAACTGCATACGTTTAATAAAATACTTCAATTCACCAGCAACACCATTTTTTCCTAGGATAAGCTTTTTGTTTGCGATAATACCTTGACCACCAACACCAAAACCAAACTGTTGTGAATGATATACAATATTTTCATATTCAGGATGTTCTAATGAAAACCCAATAGCAGCAGCATTTGCATTATTACAAATAACAACATCAATATTATATTTCTTTTCAAATTCTTCTTTAATATCAAAGGCTTCTTCTTTATAAGTTAAATTTTTTAATTTATTATCATCACTTATAATACCAGGTGTTGCTATACCTATAATGTCAACATAAGAATACTTTAATAATATTGTGTCTATAATATCACATAAATCATAAATATTCATCGAAGGTTTAATAATAAGATTGCTGTCAATAACTTCACATTTCTCTTTTAAACGATAGAATATTTTGGCTTGTGCTTTATTTAATGAAATGACAATTGATAAAATACGTTTTGTATATTCAATACAATGAGAAGACTTTTCTGTTTTTTCTTCCTTTTTATTTGTATGGAAAGATTCTAGTTCATTTTGTATAAATTTAATTGTGGATAAAGCATCATATGAAGCAAAAACAGCTGTTGGAATTTGAAGAACCAGTTTTTCAGGTAAACTTTCTTTTAAACGATTAAGCATATATCCTATCTGAGGGGCAATTAAAACAACATCATATTGATCAACTTCTTCGTATATACTTAAATACGAAACAGCATTAAAATGATAATCTAATCCTAGCATTTCAACCATTGAGTTTAAATTTTCAGCAAACATCGATGTTGTAAGTCCAGCACTACAAGATAATAAGACTTTTAATGTTTTTTCATTTTTTAAATTGATAAGTGTTTCTACCATTTCATCATATAACTGTTTGGCATGAGCTTCATCACTTAATTCAAAATGTAAGTAGAATTTAACAGAATCATCTTTTTTTGAAACAATAGAGAACTCAACGATAGTTCCTTCATCAATCTGAGTAAATTGAATTGATGCTTCCCCATATTCTGTTAATAATTTAATGTTATCATCATTTTCTAATTTTATGTCATAATCATCTCCATTATGCTCCAATACCCATGCTTTAAAATCAAAAACATTATTTTCTTCACTCATTATATAACCTCCTTTATTTATTATTCTAAAAAAATTATATCATAGTCTTTTCATTCTATAAAATAAAAAAGTAAACAAAGAAAAAGAACTCTAAAATGATTTAGAGTTCGTCATAAGAATAATTTCTTCCTTTAAAACATCAACAATATCTTCTTGTTTTACTTTTCTAATAATTTCTCCTTTTTTAATCAATAATCCCTCTTTTACTCCACCAGCAATAGCTATATCTGCATGTTTTGCTTCACCTGGACCATTGACAGCACATCCCATAACAGCCACAGTTATATCTTTATGTATTGTGTTTAAAAAATCTTCTATTTCATGAACAATAGGGATAAGGTCATATTGTATTCTCCCACACGTCGGACATGAAATAAGCGTTGGAACATTTTGTATTAAGTTTAATTCTTTGAGTAAAATCTTAGCAACCTTAATTTCTTCTACAGGATCATCACTTAAAGAAACGCGAATTGTATTTCCAATCCCTTGATATAATAAAGTTCCAATTCCTAAACTTGATTTAATTGTTCCACCAAGTGCAGTTCCTGCTTCAGTGACACCAATATGTAAAGGACAATCAAATGTTTCACTTGCTAATTGATAAGCTTCTATAGTTAATAATGTATTTGATGATTTTAAAGATATGGCATAATCATGAAAATCAAGAGACTCTAAAATATCAATATGTTTTTGAGCACTTTCAATCATCCCTTGAGCAGTAGGCTTACCATATTTCTCAAGAATATCTTTTTCAATAGAACCACTATTAACACCAATACGAATAGGAATATGTTTCTCTTTACAAGCTTCAACAACAGCCTTTACCTTTTCAATAGAACCAATATTACCAGGATTAATTCTAATCTTATCAATTCCATTTTCAATAGCAGTTAATGCTAATTTATAATCAAAATGTATATCAGCAACTATAGGAATATGAATGCTTTTTTTAATAGTAGAAATAGCTTTAGCATCTTCTTGGTCAAAAATAGCAACCCTAATTAATTCACATCCGGCTTCCTCTAATTGTAAAATTTGTTTAATAGTTTCTTCAGTATTTTTTGTTTTTGTATTACACATAGATTGAATGATTACGTGATTATTACCACCTAATGTTAAATGACCTACTTGAAATGATCTTGTTTGATTTCTTAACATAAAATAACCTCTCTTTTTTGTTTATATTATACCTTTGATTTCATTTGTTGTATACAAAAAGAATATTGAATTTTATTTACATTAGTTGAAAATCTAAGATGATTCAGTTAAACACCTCATACTAGGATGGGTATCTCTTGCTTTGAAAACTACAGCAGTTGTTATAATTTATCAAACGTGTTATATTAAGTATTGCAAGTGTTAGATAAAAATAAAGTGCTGGTATGATAAACCTAATTATACTAACTTTGTTAAAGAAAGAATCATTGAGTTTAGTAAGGATAGAGTATTAGATTATGGAGAGAAAATATAGAAATGCGTACTATACAGGATTAATTGCTAGTTGTTTATATTGTCTTTATTTGTTAATAAATGAAGGGCTGGAAAGTGCTATACCTATTGTGTGTATATTCACTTTAATGAATCTCGCTTTTTTTATAACAAAAGAAAATTGATGTAATTATTATAGGTTTTTAAAATGTTTTTGTTGTTTGAAAATATTTAAAAGGAACAGTTTTTAATCCAATGTCATTAAGTTAAGATGACAATATTTTTACCAGAAACAATAGCGAATGAGAATTGTCTTCTGGTTTTTCATTTGTGCAAGCTGAAAAAGTGTAGTATTGATACTACATTTGTTAAGGTATATAATAAATAATGGTTAGTCAAATCTATAGTTAAAGCACACGACTGTTTTTGACTGGACGTTCCGTGTATTTGATCTGCCTGGGCGAATTGGCAGAATCTCTTTAGCTATAAGATGATCTACTGGTGGAGTCTCTCCACCTTTTTTATTTAAAAAATGTCTTAATATATGAAATGATCTTGTAAAATTAACTTGATATTCGTATTTTCTTTTATCTTTCTTTGGAATTTTGATTTCCTGAACGATACGCTGACAGAAATTATAAAGAATCATTCGTGCATATATTTCCTGCTGGATGAGTTTTCTTTTCTTGGAATGCAATGCATTTAATCCAATCGCATATTTCAGTTCTCGAAATGAGTTCTCTATACCCCAACGCATATGATATAAATCCTTAATATCATCTATAGAGAATTCTTCTCTGTCAAGATTAGTAATAATACATTCATATGTATCATCAGTTATTTTAAATCTTACGACCCTGCAGTTAAATTCATGCCATGGATTTTCTTTTGACATAAAGTCAAATCGCATTTTTGAAGGTATGAACTTATAGATTTGAGGACATGCTTTGATCATATTTGTTTGTTTTAAAGTCAGCATTCTAAAAACATCAATATCAAATTCATCATCAGGAAAAGGGCCTAGAGATTGAGTGATACTTGATTTTGACTGAATATCCTTCACTCTTATAAGATAATGATTTCTTGATTGAACAACATGCTCAAATCCATTGTATGATTCGTAATTTCTATCAGCCATGAAGATGACCTTCTTCCCTTTATATCTATCAACAAGCTGGCAAAAGGCATCATTTTCATTCTTTTTAGCTTCACCTTGTATAATCAGATCATCATAAGTACATTCCAACAAACCATAGCTTGCATTTAAGTGATAAGCAGAATAGGCTTTTGCATTAGTCCCATATCTTAACTCTGTAGTTTCCTCATCATATATCGTATTATCAATTGGTAATTCACTTCCATCTATAGCTAGTAATCTATAACCCTTAAACAATTTATCCTTATGAGTTTTATCATTGAATCTGTCAAACAGTATTTTAAATGCATCTACTCTGATTTTACTTCTAGCTTGTACAAATGCAGAAGCAGTTGGAGTATCTACAGAGTAATCATTGAGTTTGAGAAGTTCATCTTTTAAAGAACCAGTCTCCATACAAATGACATTCTTGATAGTCATTTCAAAGTTGAGATTTCTATTGCGTGTGAAATCAACTTCAGGATTCTCACAGAAAAGAGACGAGCATTCAGAAATTTTCTTGATGCAGTAATTCAAGACTTTTTTTAAATGTTTATAGTTATTCATGTTGTACCTCCGACATATACCTATAAACAATTGGCCTATTATCAATCAATGATTGATAATAGGCCACATACCTTTGTGTTGATGTCAATGTTTTTAATGAAATTTAAAATAAAAAAAGAGGGATACATTTTTATGTATTCCTCAACTGTCATTAAATCCTTAACTTAATGACATTGGTTTTTAATCTGTTCCTTTTATCAATTCTTCAAACTCATTAAGTATTTTTTCAAAGTAATGGAAAGCATCGTCATAAAGTTGATCTTCTAATGGATTCACTAATGCATCTTTTAATAAATCAACAGGATCTTTACTTCCACCAGATTTTAGGAAGTTAAGATAAGCTTCTTTTTGTTTATTATCACCATCTAAAATACGAGAAACAATAGCTAAAGCTACGGTCATTCCTAAAGTATACTTATAGACATAGTAATTGTAATAGAAGTGTGGAATATAGAAACAAGAATGTCCTACATATTCATCCATCGTCACATCTGGTCCAAAGTATTCAGCATTCTTTTTCATATATAAATCAGTTATCATTTGTGCAGACATTGGTTGTCCATCTTTTGCCCAAGTATGCAGAATATGTTCAAAGTCAGCATACATTGGTTGCCTATAAATAAGACCTACACAATTTTCTAATAATTCATATAAGAAATAAGTTTTTTCTTCTTTGGAAGAAGCATGTTCTAACATATAATTAATAAGCAATGTTTCATTAACTGTTGAAGCAACTTCGGCTACAAAAATACGATAATCACAGTTAACTGGTGATTGATGATGACATGATAAATAAGTATGACAACTATGACCTAGTTCATGAATCATAGTAGATAATGAATTATAATCACCTATAAAGTTCATTAAGATGTATGGTCTTGTATCATAACAACCACTCGAATAAGCTCCAACTCTCTTACCACTATGTGGATAGAAATCAATCCATCTTTCATCTCTTGCTTGTTTAATAATATTGACATATTCATCACCAAATACTTTAACAACATCTAAGATAATATCAAAACATTCATCTATTGTATATTTTTTTGTTTGATATTTTACAAACGGAACACTTAAATCATAGTTATACATTGTATCTAAATGAAGAACTTTTTTCTTTAATGCATTATATTTATGAAATAAAGGACGATATTCTTTATTTGCTTTTTCTAATATTTTAAAGAATAACTCTGTAGGCACATTATCGTCAAATAGACTTGCTTCTAATGGGCTGTCAAACTTTTTCACATCAGCATAAAATGCATCTTTTTTCATAACTCCAGATAATGTTGCAGCAAATACATTTTCATACTTCTTATATTCTTTAAAAAAGTTATGATAAGCTTCTTTTCTTACTTCAGGATCTTTATTCTTTAAAAATTCAGAAAGTGTTGCACTATTTAAGAACTTCTCTTCACCATTCACATGTACAGGATCATAATCTAAACGTAGTGCATCAAAGACTTGTGATGATGTGTCTGAAATAGACACTGTTTTAGAAATGAGAGTTTCCATTTCTTGTGATAATGTATGTTTCTTTTGTCTTAGTATTTCACGAATTGTATAGCGATAGTCAGCAAGTTGATCATCTTTAAGATATGTTTGTACTGTTTCACTATTTTCAATCATTTTGACAGTATAAAAGTCTAAGGCTGAAGAAACTTGATCATAGAATGTTAAGATAGAAGCATACATTGTTTGGTATTCTTGATTGTTAGGTTCAACATCACAATGTAAGTGAGCAAAACAATGAAGTTTTTGTATATATCTTCCCATATTAATATAGTCTTCATGAAATTGTAAAAATTCATTGAATGTATTTAAAAAAGTATCTTTTTTTTGTAATAATTGATTTAATAATACTTTGGCCTTATCTAAATCTATATAAAAGTCTTGATTGTTTTGATAAATTAAAGATAAATTCCAAGTGTCTTTTTCTAATATATCTTTTCTTTCCATAATGTCCTCCCTATATAAATTATATGATATGTCTTTAAGAAATCTTTGTCAATTATAGTGAGAATAATTGTATATATAATAAAAACTCTATCTTATGCGATAGAGTTTACTAATTTAGCTAATCTTGATTTTTGTCTGCTAGCATAGTTCTTATGATGAATTCCTTTAGATACAGAAGCATCTAAACGAGAAGCAGCGATTTTATAAGCTTCAACTGCAGCTTCTTTATTTCCAGCTTCAACTGCAACTTTTACATTTTTAATAGCAGTTTTTAAAGCTGTTTTATATGATGTATTGATAGCACGTTTCTTATCTGCATTTTTATAACGTTTAATTTGTTGTTTCATGTTTGCCATTCTTCTTCACCTCGCTTTTATCTTTCGCCTAGATATTCTATCAAAAATATACGATAAATGCAAGTTTTATTAACAAATGATTAATTTTTTTAAATTTGGCAAAGATTATTATGGTGAGAATATGAAAAAGTATTATACACGAAGCGATTTGGCTATAGAATCATTAGCTTATGCAACAAAAGATAAGGATTACAAACATCATGTTGAAAAGGAAAGTGATATTACAATTGAAACATTTGAAATTTTAACAAAAAGTGAATTGTATCCCCATGAAATAGGACAGTATGTAGAAATGAGTTTTCCTGATTATCAAGATATTTCTACACTTTCTTTTCACTTTAAAAAACAATTGAATCAATTTATTAAAGCTCTAACTCAAAAACTAGATCCACGTATTTTATTTGTAGGATTAGGAAATGAGACTCTAACGAGTGATGCTATCGGTCCAAGAACATTAAAACATATTAGAGCAACACACCACTATCCATTAGATGAGAGACACCAAAATCAATATTACGATACAATGTGTATTGCTCCTGGAGTTATGGCTCATACTGGAATGGAAACGGCAGATATTATACAGTGTCTAGTGAATGAATTTCAACCAGATGTCATTATCGCAATTGATGCATTGTGTGCACAAAGTTATGAAAAAGTATGTCATGTGATTCAAATGAATAATGTAGGGATTTATCCTGGAAGTGGTATTGGAAATCATCGCAAAAGCATCACACAAATGTCTATGGGAGTTCCAGTTATTGCAATTGGTGTTCCAACAGTTATTCATGTTTCTAGTTTAGTAAGTGATGTTTATAATTTATTAGAAGGTTACTTTAAGGAATCATTAGATCCATCTACTGCTTTAAAGGTAGGAAAAAGGAAACGTTATGAAGGAAGATTAAATGAGGTTCAAAGACGTTTGATTTTAGGTGAGATAGGTCAACTAGATGAACAAAAGAGAATTCAATTATTGAATGAGGTTTTAAATCCTTTAGAAAATCAATTTGTAATGAGTGATAAACAAATAGATTTTGATATAGAAATGCTTTCAAAAATATTATCACAAGCTATTAACGATTTACGATATTAAATATTTAATATCGTCAGAGTGTTGACAAAGTTCAATACTCTTTTCTTTTTCTAAAATATATTGTATAATGAGACTGCGAGATAGAACTTTATTCTAACCAAATAAAAATTACTTGCTATCTCGTTTTTT
>JAETUM010000093.1 GCA_021768625.1 Candidatus Stoquefichus sp.
CGGTATAATAAATCTTTTTTCTTTGATAATAAAAATATGACATGATCTGCCTCCTAATCGTACCTCAGTTTTTTGTTTCCTGATTAGCAAGGCTTGTAAAACACCAACACCTTGCCGTTAGTGCTTTTTCATCCAAATTCCCATATTTCGCAGCCTCTCTTTCCTGATATGCATTCAGTATACCATATGACAGTGTAGAATCCACTAATTTTTGCTTTTATATATACAAATTTGTGCTTTTGGACCGGAGTATCGTCTTTCTGATTTGATTGTTTCACATAAAAAATAAAGGTTTTGCTCTATGGTATCATTTTTCTGAAAACCACAGAACAAAACCTTGTTATTTGCCCATATAAATTTTCTCTTCGCTTGCGATATTTGCAACAGAGTTTCTATCATTTCTTTTGAATATTTCTATTTTGCAATATGGGCAAATGCTATACTCCATATAATTACCCTCTCATCACTTTTATTTTATCCATTCCTCCCCCGCTAATGGAAGATAAACTTCATAAGTTTTTTGATTCAGCCGGACTATCTGCTCTGTTATCTCAAATATTCCTTCATCCATTAAGTCACTTCAACTTCCCCAAATTACCCCTTCATAGTAATGATGCTATCTGACGACTTATGGGACAAAAGTACAACTGTCTCAACATGCAAATTTTTGTCCAAACCACCCACCTAACCGAATTCGACGAATCATTGGTTCAACGCTGGGTCAAATAGATAACCATCTGGGATGACCGCATCACCGTAGAACTGAAATCCAGTGTCAAGGTCGATGTGGAAAGATAAGCATATACGCACGAAATCCTCCAAGCTATGGAGCGAAGGGTTGTTTTATTACTATATTAAAACGGCATTGAGGTTCTAGCTAAAAACGCTTCATCATCTGAAACTGATTCAACATTAAAATAAGGATTCGAATGATAAAAACTTGTTTTTTCTTGTTGTTCATAAAACATGCAATTTCCGCCTTTAACATTCGTATCTTTTCTATATTTTCTATAGTGTAATAAGCAATCATCACCTATTGCATCTTCAGCAACATATCTTCCTAGTATATCAGTATTACCAGAACCTGTTATTAAGATCGTATTAAACGGATATTCATGCGCGTATATATCTTCTTCACGTTCACTAACTAATAGAATATACAATTCATCCGGCATTGCATCAAAACTTCCATTCGCCTCAATATAAGCATATGATAAATCTTGGTCTGATTCATCCTTTGATTTCTGCTGTCGTACACCAGATATTCCGTGTCTTCTATTTTGAATGTATACGTCTCTTTTAAATTCATCAATAAATACAGTCTGAAATTCAGTCCAAGAAGTATTTAAAAAAATCAATGGTAGCTTGAAGCTGGTCAGACAACTCTATTTTATCATGTTGAACTTCTTTACGGAAGAATGGTCCGATTTCAGTAGTATTAGATCTTCCTAAAATTCCCATTGAAAGTTTGTTTGCTATATCTGCCGTATGCTTTGTTCTATTATTTATTGCTTCAATATATAAGAACTCTGGTGATTGAGCTATTTTGTTTAACCATGTCTGCATCTTTGGAAAAGCAATACTGTAAGTTTGCTGATTAAATGTTCTCGTCATAATCTGAATATCTACAGAATCAACTTTTTTCCATTATTCGCTAATAAACCAGAGTTGATAATCTGACTAATAGAATCAAAAGCATTCATCGTATACTGAAAAAAGTCGCGTAGTAATTTATCAAACAAAAACCAAGGGTCAACTTTCTCACCCGCAACTCTTAATTCATACACAGGAGAATTATCCGTTGTTACGGAAAGACGCTTAACTTTTTTACCATCTGCAGTAACATCATCTACAAAATCAGCAACTACATCCTGTTGCCAACGCACGGTTTTCATTGACATCTTACTGATAATGTTATTTATTGTATCGGCACAATAATGCACTGTAGCTATATTTTTCTCGGTATATTCTATGAATTGCCATGAAGAATAAACCTTATGAGTAATCAAATCTTTTCTTAAAGTATCGTTAATCATCAATATTCTCCTTTTTTATGGTACTTTTGGAGATTCTCCAAATTCAAATCTAGCTTCACGAGCAGCAATCGCTGCCTTGATTAATTCTTCTTCTGTCACTTCCGGAACTACCCATAATCCGCGCACAAAACGTGAATAATACTCCATTTCAGACAATTCCTCTGATGCAAGGAATCTAACATTCTCTGGATATTTTTCTGATGGCCATTCCCATACAAACTCCATAATACCTGAAAAATTTTCTATTTTGACAGCTTCCGGTGAACCAACCAAAACTGAGAACTTTATGTTCCCGTTATCTTTATTGAAACAAAATTCCTCACACTTCATCATTTCATACTCACTTAAAGGTTTGGCTTTTATTTCAAACCACCTGTCGAGACTTGGAATATAAAAATCAGGAAGGTAACGAACACCACACATCTCAAACCCTTCAACTTCATATTCATACTTTAAACCAATCATATCAAAAAAACTGCCCAGCGTGCTTCCAAACGACTCCTGAATCTGAAACCATTATATTGGGTCTCAATAGGTTTTATTGCTTTATCCATTACTCTGTTCACTTCCTTTCATCTAACCCGCTGCCTGCCATACAGCCAAAAGTCAAGTTGCCGGATTAGACAATATCCATATCACTCACTCAAATTAAGTTGGCATCCCAGATAACATCTATCCCAGTACCACACCCTATGACATCTAATCCACAGTCTAAACCCTCCGACCGTTTTTGCAGTAGATATATTTTCATATAAAAGGGTCGAACTTTCCAGGAATATTGCTAACTCCCGAAAAAATCCGGAAATACACCACTTTCGGTACTTATTCTTTTGTTCTTGACATCAAACAAACCATCTCTGCATGCACGTCGTTGACTAAGTCCAAATGGAAACTTTCATCAATGAAATGCACTATTAATTTTTTATTCTAGTGTCCTGATTCCTATATCTGTTTTAATTCTCATCCGAATCGGTTTCAGCTAATTCGATATATTCCTTTAGTTTTCTCTGTAGTAGGCTCTTATCGATTAATTTCAAATTATATTCAGAAACCATCGTTGGCGACAAACTACGACTAAGTGCAAATTCTACAACCTCATCGTCTTTACTTGCACAAAGAATAACTCCTACACTTGGATTCTCATATTCCTTTTTCACTTCACGATCTAAAGCTTCAAGATATAGATTTATTTTACCAACATACTCCGGCTTGAACTCTCCAATTTTTAATTCAAAGGCTACAAGGCAAGAAAGTCCTCTATGATAAAACAACAAATCAATGTAATAATCATGCTTACCAACTTGAACACGATATTCTTCTCCAATAAAAGTAAAGTCCTTGCCGATTTCAAGAATAAAATCTTTTAAATTTCGTATAATAGATTTCTGCAAATCACATTCAGAAACAGTTTCCGGCACATCAAGAAAGTCAAGCACATAATTATCAAGAAAAACATTTCCAGTTGCTCTTTTTGATTCTTCAATAGCAGGTGTCAGTGTTTTCTGTGATAACATATATCGTTCAAAATAGCCACTATCTATTTGTCTTTCTAGCTCTCTTTTTGAAAGTCGCTCTTTCACACACATATTCATGTAAAAAATACGTTCTTCCATTGTTTTGCACGCAGACATAATCTTCAAATGATTAGTCCAACTCAATTGTGTCACCAGTGGTGACACTTTTTCTTCGTCTTTGTATATCTCATAAAATTGCTTCATTCTATACAGCCCACGACGATTAAATCCTTTTAAATCAGGATAATTTTCAGAAAAGAAATCAGCAAGTCTCTCTACAAAAGCATCTCCATATTCCGCATTTTTTGATTCTCGGCTGATATATTCACCTATATCTCGATACATCAAAATCAGTTCTTCATTCACCTTACGATATGCTCTCTCTTTGGCTGATTCAATAATATCTATGATTTTTTTAAACTGTTCGCCTCGGGATACTATATCTTTCATCTAATTCCTCCTTCCAAACAATTACCCTTATAATTTTAAATCATTTGAAAATACCTAAACGCATCTTTTATTGCTTCTTTTTTCTCTATTGGACAAATTGGTTGTTTTGAATCCACATTTTTAGGTTGGTTATAATTTTCCCTTTCCTTAATTCCACACATTTCTTTTACTTGTGCTATATATAAATTAGAAACTTTAAATCCGTACTTATCAAAAACATATTGTTTGATATCATTGTATGTTGCTTTACTCTCCGCCGCAGTTAAATCAAGTTCCTCCATTTTCAATTCTACTTCAATATGCTTGCTCGATTTAAGTTTGGAAAGCAACACGATTGTCTCAACGTGCACCCCAGCCGGAAACATGTCACAAACCGCCACTCTCCCCAACTCATACCCCTCACCGCACAAAATCTTCAAATCTCTTGCCAATGTAGAAGAATCACAGCTCACATATACAATCCTCTCCGGCTTCATCTCCAGCATGGTTGTGAGCAGTGCCTCATCACATCCCTTTCTCGGCGGATCCACTACGATAACGTCTGCATAAATCCCCTTTTCTTCATACTCCCTTGGCAGAACCTC
>JAETUM010000094.1 GCA_021768625.1 Candidatus Stoquefichus sp.
CATCCAGCTGCCGCAAGCTGTTATCCTGGATCTTGATTCTACTCTCCTTGATGCATACGGTAGACAGGAAGGTAGAGCCTTCAACTTCCATTATCAGAGCAATGGCTATCATCCACTTGTATGTTATGATGGAATGACCGGAGATCTGATAAAAATCCAGCTTCGTGATGGAACCGAGTATTCATGCACCGGAGTGGTTGATTTTCTGCAGCCGATACTTGATGAATACCTGGATGATTATCCGGCAATCCGTATTCTGCTCCGTGGTGACAGCGGTTTCGCTACGCCTGATCTTTATAAGCAGTGTGAGGGAAACGGCACAAGCTATGTGATTCGGCTGAAGGAGAATGGCATTCTCCGCGAAAAAGCATCCTATCTTGTGGATGAACTTGATGAGATCACCAAAGATAATAAAGTCGATTATGCAGTAGCCTATGGCGAATTCATGTATAAAGCAGGTTCATGGCCTTATGAAAGGCGCGTGGTATGCAAGGTTGAAAAGCCGGAAAACCAGATGGTTTACATGTACACATTTGTTGTCACAAACATGGATTCCTCACCGGAGTATCTCATCAAATTCTACTGCAAGCGAGGGCTGATGGAAAACTTTATAAAAGAAAGCAAATCCGGTTTTGATTTCGCGTCCATAAGCAGTCATACCAGAATGGTAAATGCCAACAGACTGCAGGTACATGCTCTTGCGTATAACATATTTAATTGGTTTAGACGGTTGGCGTTATCAGCAAGCATGCGAAAACAACGCATTGATACCGTCCGTTTAAAACTGCTGAAGATTGCTGCAAAAGTAGTTCGTTCAGCAAGATATATCACATTCAAACTGTGTAGCAGCTGCCCTTATAAGAATGAATTCTATGAGACACTTTCAAATATCGATACCCTTCTGACAGGTTAATTGAGTGATGTTATGGCTGCATGGATCAATTTTCAGATTCATGGTACAGTTATCAGGTCAGATACTGTTCCGTGAATAATTCAGGTTTATTTATATTCTTTTTTACAAATTCATATGTAGTTTTAAATTCTTCAACCGTTTCTCCTGGAAAACCACAGATAAAAAATACATGATTGAAAATCCCTGCGTTTGCAGATTCATCAAGTATCCTTTTTATTATAGACTTTTCTACACCTTTCTTCATTTTATCTAATATACGTTGAACGTAACTCTCTAGACCAAAGAACAACACTGTCAGCCCTGCTTGATGTGCTAATCTGAACAAGTCGGCATCAAATTTTTTTCTAACCGTGCTTCACAGCTCCAACGTATCACTATTTTTTCTTGTATTAAAGCTTCAGATAATTCTGATATGATTCGAGGCGAAATCGCATCATCATGAAAATTTATATTTTTTGCATTATACTTTGTGATATATTCTTTAATATCTTTAATTAAAATATTTATCTTCCTTCTTCTATACGAATTGTGAAAAGTATATGCATGGTCACAAAATGCACAATTTCCCCAGTAACATCCCCTAGAAGAAAGTAATGGTAATACTAACTCTGGTGAAAAATATTTTTTCAGTATATTTCGATCAAATACAGGGGTTGGTAACTGATCTATATCGATACATAAATGTAAATCTATTTGTAATTGTATAGTTCCATTTTTATCGCAATATGCGATATTTTTCAATTCATCTATTTTCTTTTCTCCGTGTAAATACTGAACTAAATTATAAAGTGGAATCTCTCCTTCAAAGAACAATATAAAATCTACTACATTAAACAAAAATTTAAGTTCATTAAGCTTTTCATGCCATCGTGTAATAATACTACCTCCAAATGCAATTTTTACTTTTGGATTTCTTTTTTTTATCATAGTAGCTAACATTACTGATGGAATAATTTGATTAATTCCAGATACAGAAATTCCCACCAAATCTGTTTCAGTCGACAAATCTTCTATAAATTGTTTCATACATTCTATGACCCATGAATGAATATTTCCACTTTCTACATCCTCCATACATTTTTTTATATCCTCGCTTTTAAGTGGATCATATAATTTATTGACATAACTGCACTTTGCATAATCATATACTTCATTTTTATATGATAAGTTAATTATCCAAGAACATAATGAAAGCAGCGCCAAATGTGACTGGTACTCATCAACATCTAAACATTTCGGAGAACGTATTTCTGATTTACATATCTCAATATTGTCAATGCAAAAATCAATAATATCCATTACTGCATTATTTTTTTCTTTCAATCTATTTTTGCATACCTCTAAAAAGCTTTTACTGAATATATGTTCAGCGACCATCAGATTAATGTCATATTGTTTACATGCAATATGGCTTTTCTCAAGAAATGCTGCTAATGACGGTACACTCAAGTAGGGCTGTGTAACTGGCCAAAACGGAGGAAACACCAATTTTATATATCTATTTTTTTTCATCATAATCACCTATTCGCACATAAATCACATTTTCATCATTTGTTGTAATATGTGACTTTCGCTTTATTGTTGCATTTTTCAAAAAGAAGCTTTACTTCAGAACTATCTTCCAAATTTAGACGCATTTTTTTCATTTTTAAAACATCACACTCATATTTTTTGATTTGCCTTCTATCCTCAACGTTAATATTATCTATATTGAAATAAAACATATCTTTTTCAAATTCAAAAATAGCTTTTATACTCTTTGAATTTGCTTTTATAACGACCTTATGTAATAAATCCGTCACTGCTTTAAAAAAAATTTCAAAACTTTCACAATATGAAAATGGTGAATACATAATCTCATCTATGCTATCTAAAAATTTATAATATAGATTCAAATTGCTATTTCCACTTTTTTCTAGTAATAGCTTGTATGTTACATCGTAATATATGATAGCATTGTAAAATATGATATTAAAAAAATAATCCAAATCCTTCAATTTACTTCTTAATTCACTCTTGAATTCGAAATAATTCGAAAATATATCTACATTTGAAACGATATCTTTTAACTCCTCGTTATTCCAATGGTCTATACTCCTAGATGCATCATAATGAGTATTTTCCACATACTCTAAACGATTACTGACCTTCTGCAATTCCTCTGTACCGGGATAAAATATCAACTTATGAAGTTGGAATAGCCCTTTACAAGAAGAAAATACATTCCTCCATTTTTCATAAATGTGATATATCATATTCAATGTAGCATCTACATCTTCATAAGATTCTTCTGGAAATCCATAAATAAAAGAAAAACGAGGAATAATACCATATTCTTGTAACCAGTCGCATATTGTATCAAGTTTTGAAAGGTTCAAGTTTTTACTGATTTTTTTTTGCATTCTTGTCGAGCCAGTTTCAATTCCAAAGTAAATTCTTCTGCATCCTGCTTTAGACATAATCTTTAACATATCTTCATCTACAGAATCTAACCTTGCGCTACATCCCCACTCAATATCCAATCCGCTCTGTAGCAAGAGATTACAAAAAGCATATACATTTTTTTTGTCTAATACAAATATGTCATGTTCTAGACCATAATTTGTTATCCCATATTCATGATAATAATATAGTATTTCTTGATATAATCTGTTTGCACTTTTTATTCTAAATGAACGCTCCCACATCATTTTTGCAGAACAAAAAGAACATCCAAATGGGCATCCACGCCCTGCATCAATACTAATCCTGTCTCCAATAGATACACAATTTAGTAAAGAAATATCGATCAAAGGAAGTACATCTAAATTCTCAATAAGAGGATGTGATTTATATATAATCTGATCTTCTAATCTGTAACATATGCCCTCCGCCTCACTAAAGTCATTATTTACTATCCCTAATAATATTTTTTCAATTGTTTCCTCTCCATCCCCAACTCCTATTGCGTCAATACACTTAAATGCGTTAAGTGTATTTTTTGCTGTGAGACTAGCTTATGGGCCTCCAAGGAGTATTTTAATTGACGGATATTTATTTTTTATTTTTCTAGCCATCATGATGGCAAAAGCATGCGTATTTGCCATTGTATAAAAACTTATTACTTGTGGCTCTCTTTCAATTAGATATTTACAACATCTTTCAATATTTTCATCAAGGTTAGTCTTACTATACAAAATTTTCTCTTCTTCATATAGCCTATGAAAATCAACAACTTCAGCACTAATATTTTTATTGTTTTTTAAAACAGTTGCTAATGACAATATCCCTAATGGCATTGAATTAAATGTCAAGTCTAAAAAATCAAATATATTCACAAATTGTACTTTTATCATTCTGGTTCTCCATTTGTATTTATATTTACTTGAAATGTTATTATTTTTAGCATGTATTACATGATTTTATTAAAATAAAGCCTACTTTATGATGTCGATAAAAATCAAAAATAGGCTTTACTTCATGTAAAAGAATAAAAAACTTCTTCTTTTTCCTGTATATGCACTTTTTGATACTAAGCTAGTTATACATTTTTATTTACATTTACATTAAATCCCATAACAGGTTTCAAATCTTCATTTAATCCTAAATCGTCATTTACTTTTACAATTTCTGCAATGCTTTTTCCTGCATAATCAAGTCCATCATTCATCAGGATTAAAACTCTGTCTTTTCCTCCCATGTATAAGCCACCCTTTTGTCCATTACCTATCATTTGTGTCGCTGTTGCTGCCATATTTTATCCTCCGTTCTATTTTTGTATGATCTCCACTTTAAACTCCCACATCTCTGTAATTCGTATTTTATTATATTTTTCTATTTTTGTCAATAAGATACTTGGTTAGCTTTAATTAACTTATTTATTTTCAAACAAAGATCCATCCTACATTTCTTTTTATATTATATTGTACAAAAATCAAATACTTCACGGCAGTCGTCAACTATCCGCACATTTGCAGCTACCTAGCTCATTGCTCGCTAGAATAAGTTGCAACTTTCAAAGATAATTTACATAAAAAATATAGTCGTTTCTCTTCATAAAGTAATCTCCTGTGCTTCGGAGGCATCCAGGATGCCTCTGTCTCCTTGTTGTAACAGATATTGTAATATATAGAACATGAAAGTGTCAATGAAAGTATATTCTATTTTTAATTCCTTTCGTCCTAATAGTGCGAATGCTCCCTTTTGCCAATAGAAAGAGCCAAACCTCTGTTAACTTCCAGAAAATTTGCGACTAAACGTTATTAAGCACCTCATTCCGAGGTGCTTTTCTTACAGGTAGTCTGTGATGTCTGGATTCAAGATGAGTTCAATGCATTCCTCCAG
>JAETUM010000095.1 GCA_021768625.1 Candidatus Stoquefichus sp.
AATGTAGTATCAATACTACACTTTTTCAGCTTGCACAAATGAAAAACCAGAAGACAATATTTATTTGATATTGTTTCTGGTAAAAATATTGTCATCTTAACTTAATGACATTGGTTGCTTAACTATCTTTTTTGTATCAATTCTTTATATAATAATTCATGTAAAGAAGAATATCCCTTTTCAATTTTATGCTTTAACATTAAATATTGATCACTTGGGCTTTCTTCATGAATATTTAATTGTTCACATATCTCTTGAAACAATTCATAATGAACAACAAAAATTTCATCAATAACCTCTTCTATACATATCTTTTTCATTCTTTCTTGTCGTGTTAATCCATATTCTTTTTCATAAGCCTCTTCTAAAATGCGATATTGAAATAATGTCACAGGTAACGTTTTAATAATTTCATTAATTTGTTGTCTTTTTTGAAAAGTAACTGTCCCTCTTTTATAAATGACATCTTTTTTCATTTCAATAACAACATTATAATGTCCATCACCAACAATAAAAATTGATTCTTTTTGTTTAGGAATATAGAGTTTTCCATACAAAAAATCATGTAAGGTTTGATAATGAACACGATAAATAGGCAAATAATGAAATTCCTGATAAATATCATCTTCTTGCCATTCGTAGGGTTCTAATAATTCTTCATCATCATATACAAAATTAACTAAAAACATAGATAACCCCCTATATCTTTATTTTATGAATATTATTCCTTAAAAAGACCTATTTATAATTCAATATATATTTTTTTTCATTTTTCATATATAATAAGAAAAGAGGTGATTTCAATGGATTTATTAATGAATATATTCATATATGCAATTTTAGGTGCTATACAAGGATTTAGTGAACCTATTCCTATTTCTAGTAGTGGTCATTTAGTTATTTTTAAAAAAATATTTGAAAATTTTGGTTGGAAATTTCCAACAACAGATATTACTTTTGAAGTTCTTGTCAATACAGGTTCTTTAATTGCAATTATGTTTTATTATCGTAAAGATATTGCAAGATTATTTACATCTTTTTTTACATATATTTTAAAACCTGAAAAAAGAAAAGAGAAAATAAGAGATTTTAGATATTGTATACTATTAATTGTAGCTACAATACCAGCAGCAATTGGAGGGGTTCTTTTTAATGATTACATTGAATCTGCTTTCTCTAATGTAAAGCTAGTTGGATGTACATTATTAGTGACAGCTGCATTTTTAATGTTAATTCATAAATATGGTTATTCTGGTAAAAGAACAGCTAAAAACCTCAATCTATGGGATGCTTTGCGTATGGGTTGTTTCCAACTTATCGCTTTACTTCCTGGAGTATCAAGAAGTGGTTCTACAATTACAGGTGGTATGCTAGGAGGACTTGATCAAAAGTCTGCAAGAGATTTCTCTTTCTTTATGTTTATGCCTGTTAGTTTAGGGGCTATCATTTTAAAAGTCAAAGACTTTGTTGCTAGTCCAACCTTAGCAACATTATGGTTACCATATCTTGTTGCATTTATTGTGAGTGGTATCGTAACATACTTAGCACTTCATTTATTGTTTTCATTCCTTAACAAACGTAAAATGAATATCTTTTCAATTTATTGTTTTATTATGGGATTATGTGCATTATTTATTATTTAATCAATTAAAAAAGTTCAATTCTGTGAAGAATTGGACTTTTATTTTTAAACTAAAATAATAACTCAATCATTTTTCCATTTAAAGTTCTCTTTTCTTGCACCAATTTCAAAATGAAACTTTACAATTCCTAAATCTATTTTACTATAGAACCCTCTACCTGCATGTGCCAAAACGTTATTACCTTCAAGTATAAATTTAAATTTTTGTTGATTCATTGCTGTTGGTGCAAGTAATGCTGCTTCTATTCCTCTTCTGAACCATTCTGGCATCTCACCATCTACAACAGCAACATCAGAAATTCCCTTTGACTTATGTTCAGTTCCTTGTGTCATACCATATCCAATAGCTATAACAATAACAATCTTTTCACCTTTATTCATTTTAAATACACTAGGTATTTTTTTATATGTCATAGCTACCCAACAACTATTTAACCCTAGTTGCTGAGCTAGTAACACAAGTCTTTCTCCGTAATACCCACATTTTTCATCGAGCTTCGCTTCTTTTTTCCCTATCAATGCAATATAATTTGTCACACCTGAAAATTTACCATAATGTGCCATAAAACTATTAAATGCTTTTGGTTCGTTAGTCACTAATTGTATATTCAAACCACTTTCTTGATTACATCTTTCAATTTCATCTCTTAAAGTTTGTATAGTGTTTTCCTCTAATGGTCTATTGATATATTGTCGAACACTATGACGCATATTCATTGCTTGTTTCATATCCATTTTCATTATCCTCCATAAAAAATTCTATTCTGTATAAATAACTTATGAGTTATGACTTTCATAATTGCGATTAGGTAACGCCTCCATAAGTTCTTTTGTATGTTGGAATAATCTTAATAAATGATCTATAACTTTACTATCTACATCAAAATAATAATAATTTTTTGTTCCTTCTCGTCTCATCTTTAAAATACCTGCTTCTTTAAGTATTTTAATATGATGAGATACTGCTGGACGTGATAAGTAAGTTTTTTCCGTTATGGTCCCTACTCTTACACCATTACATTCCCCCATCTTCATCATTTCAAGAATTAAATGTTGACGATTTTCATCTCCAAGGACATGTAAAATTCTTTGACAACTTTCAAATTCATTCGTTAGTTCCAAAAGATCATCTTCAGATTTAGACATAAATATAACTCCAATCAGTTTAAATTTTTAAACCATTATATCATATAAAAAGCAAAAAAATACAATGAGAAAGAAAATCGAGACAATTAAATAACAATAATAAAATAAAACCAGAAACAAAAAAGTATACTTTTTCATTTCTGGAAATATTCTTTTCATCTTAATTTAATAATATTGGAGTTCAACACTCCTGTCTTAATAAATCTTTTTTATGTTTCAAGTACATTTTACGTACTTGAGGCTCTAAACCATAGTTTTCTAATAAAAATACATAATAATGATTGTTTTCTTCATAAAATTCTAAATTAACCCATTTACATGAATCATCATGAATATTCTTTGTTGGATACAACAAATAATTATCAATAACTATAGGATTTTTATATCCTTTTTTATTTTTTATCATATAGTTATGAATTTTTCCAGGAATGATTTCAAAATGTCCATCTGCGTAATGTAAACAAAGATGCTTTTTATCATGTTCAACCATTATAAGAGTTTTATTATTTAACAGCAATAACTTCTACCTCTACAAGTGCTCCTTTTGGTAATTTACCAACTTCAACTGCACTTCTTGCAGGGTAAGGCTCAACAAAATATTGTGCATAAATTTCGTTTACTGTATTAAAATCATCCATACTATCTAGAAAAACTGTTGTTTTCACAACATTTGAAAAATCTAAACCTTGACTTTCCAATAATCCTTTAACGTTTTCTAGTGCTTGCTTTGCTTGTGCTTCAATTCCCTCTGGCATTTCTCCTGTTTGAGGATTTAATGGGATTTGACCTGAAAAGAAAATCATATTTCCCACATCAACACCTTGGCTATATGGTCCAATTGCCCCAGGGGCTCTATCTGTTTTTACAATATTTTTCATCATTGATTACCTCCTTTTTCATATTATATCAAAGAATGATAAGAATATCCAAGGTTTCATATAATATTATTGTTGTTTTATAGCCTTAAATTTGATAAAATATGTGCATTAGGAGGCATTATCATGGAATTTATAAAAAAGTTTGCTAAAGAGATTAGTGTTTTTGGAATTGTTTTGGTTATATTTTTAGCTTTATTTACTTATCGTCAAATAACATTTAAGGATTATAAAACAATTAGTGAATCAAAATTAACAGAAATGGTTAAAAATAAAGAAAATTTTGTTGTTGTTCTTGGAAATTCTTCAGATACAAATGTATTAGGTTATCAAGAAGTTATGACAAAATATACAACTCAAAATAGAGATATTCCATTATATTATGTTGATTCAAGTCAAGATGATAACTTTAATAATTATGTAGAAAAAACATTTAATACAAATGTTTCATATCCTGCTACTCTTGTTATTAAAGATGGTAAAATTGTTGCTAAAAAAGAAGGAGCTATGCAATACTACTCTTTATATGATTTTATTAAAGAAAATTATAAATAAATATTAAGCCACTCATGATGAGTGGCTTTCAGATTGTTGACAAATTAGATGAAAATATCGAATTCAAGTAAAAAGAATTGGTATTTTCATTTTTATTTACTCTAAATAATCTATAGTAAGCAATCTAGAAGTTATATTAA
>JAETUM010000096.1 GCA_021768625.1 Candidatus Stoquefichus sp.
TTCTTTTTTAAAATTTAAAGTGCACCATTTAATGTATATTCACATTCTATATCATAAGCAGATTTAAAGTCAAATATCTTTCTATTCATTGAGTTGATTTTAAAACTTATATCGTCTAAATATTGTTGTGCTATTTGATACATTGATTTCCCTTTTGGTATAAATCTTCTGACTAATGCATTCGCTCTTTCATTACTTCCTCTTTGATATGAACAGTATGGATCACATTTATATAACTTTACTCCTAATCTTTTCGCTGTTATTCCCAATGCTTGAAATTCTAATCCATTATCTGTCGTGATTGATTTGACTTCTATCTGATTCTCTATAATATATTTTCTTATCAGTTTGTCTATATAATATTCATTTTTTGCTTCTGCCTTTATTAGCCATATAACTCTTGTACATCTATCTACTATGGATATGATAGAAGCATACTCATTTCTTCTTCCTATAATTGAGTCTATTTCTAAATGACCTGGCTCATCCCTTTTTTCTATATATTTTGGTCTTAAACTGATTGGTAATACTGTCTTATTATCCAAATTCCATTGTAGATGTTTCATCATACCATTTTTTCGTTTTCTATGGCTCTTCTTTCGCTTATAACAGGTATCTTCTACTCGTATAGATATCTTATTTTCATTGATCCAATTATACACTTGTTGTGTGCTTACATATGGTTTTCCTGGATAATATTTTTTAAACTTATATACACATGCTTCTATTGAGTTGACTCTCCAGTCATAATATTTTAAGAGATATTCTATGAAATCTTTGTATTTCTTTTGAATATCCAATCTTTTTTTGCATTTTGGTTTTTTTCTTAAATATCTTGATACAGATGAATGAGAGATATCAAGTTGCCTTCCGATTTCTCTCATTGAATAATGAAGATTAAATAAAACATCAATTTGTGCTTTCTTTTTTTCGTCTAAATGTTTATAATTCATATGGGAGCTCCTTTTCGTTGGCTGAGCTCCTTTATTATATCTAAAAAAGCACACCTTGTGGGTTAATTTAACACCCTTAGAAACACTTTGCTTATATACATTTCCAATACCCTCAAATTCTATCTCAACATTAGCCATTGTTGCAAATGCCTGAGTTTCCTTACGTGACCATCCTGTCATAGATGGCATTGTAACTGTGGAGCCATTCGTTTGCAAAAAGACTCTTGACTTAGACGAAACTTCAGTTTGAGCATTTGGATATTGATTTAAAATAGTTTTTCCATTTCCAATAACCAATGGTGTCAATTGATGTTTTGTAAGAATATTTTGAGCATATTGAACACTTTGGTTTAAGTATGAATCCAAAACATATGTTGATGTTTCTACTTTTTTTGTTGGTTGTGTATTTAATTTATTTAATGCTGTTCTTGTGACTGCCTTCACCATATTGCTTACAGAAATACTTCCTGAAATACTGTTTTGATACCATACCACAATAACAATTTGTGGGTTATCATATGGAGCCAAGCCAACAAAGCCATGAGTATTAAAGTTTTTCATATATCCACCATCTTTAGGAACTTGCCCTGTTCCTGTTTTTCCAATAAGATGAATATCATCCATATGATAGTTATATCCTGTACTTCCTTTTTTATTAACAACTCCACTCATTAAGTCTTTCATTTGATTAACAGCTTCTGTAGAATATATTTTTTTGGAATATTTTGTTTGTGCTTGATAAACAACTTCATTTGTTTCTGGGCTCACAACTTTCTCTACTAAATATGGTTCAACTGTCTTCCCATCATTAGCAAATGCACTATACCCTCTTAATAATTGTAATCCTGTAACTGTTGATCCTTGACCAAATCCTGTTGTTAACCACTCTAATCTTTTATTTGTTCCTTTAAATCCAGCAACACCAGATGCAGATTTTATGCCATCTATTGTACTTGATTTAAATAATTGTAAATCATCAAAATCTTGTATTAGAGACTCTTTATCTGTAAATTGATTTAAAATATGGCAAATAGCTGTATTACTTGACCTATAAAAACCTTGTTCATATGTAATTGTTCCCCAACCTTGACCTTGATTATGATCCTTTATAGAGTGAACAAGTTTTCCATTAACAGTATAATTGTATTTCCCTGATTTATATGTTTTTTTAACATCTAAAGTTCCATCTGTTAAAGCATTGGCATAAACAAATGCTTTAAATACTGATCCTGGTTCCACTGCTTCATTAAAAAATAAGTCTGTATAATTTTCCATATCTTTTGTATTTGGATCAAATGATGGATAATTACTTATTGCAAGTATTTTTCCAGTTTTTGCTTCCATAACAGCACATGTTGCTTTTGTTGCTTCCATTTCTTTAGACATTTTTTTGAGTTGAATATCCAACTCTGTTTGTATATCACTATCAATTGTTAAATAAACATCATTACCAGAAACTGGATCTGTTTGACTTAATACACCATTAGGTAAAATATGATTACTAGAATCAGCTAAATATACCTTCTTTCCATCTTGTCCTGTCAATTGGTCATTGTATGTTTTTTCTATTCCCATTTGCCCTACAATATATTGAGTATTTTTCTCTTTAGCTAACTGGGCATACCCAACTTCGTATGAAGCAAAATCTCCATAACGATAATTACGTGTAATTAACTCTTCAAATTCTAATCCAGGTAATTCTAATGCATCTATCTTATCTTTAACTAATGAAGATAAATTATTACCATATTGTCCAAATTCAACTTGATATCCTTTATTATTCAAACGTTTTAAAATATCCTTTTCTTTCATTCCAATAATTTTAGATAACTCTTTGGCCGTTTTTTCTTTATCCACAACATATGCAGGTTTCTTATCAACTGTTAGTCTTGATGTTGATAAAACTGCATATAGTTTGTATTTTTTAACATCACTTGCAACAACTTCATTATCACTTGTATAAATCGTTCCTCTTTTTGCATATAATGTCTGTTCTTTCTGTCCTCCGCCTCTACTGTCTGCATATGCTTTAATATCATTTCCACTCACAAAATGTTTTCCAGTTGCTCCTAAGTAAACAACATTAGAAACCAATAAGACAATAACGAGTGCAAAGATAATCAAAATAATCCTTGCACTCTTATTATTATTTTTCTTAATAGCCATTATTCTGCTTGCACTCCTATAACAGCAGCAGTGACAGTATTTTGTCTATATGTATATCCTTTTTTTTCAGCAATAGAAGAGACACGTGAAAATGACTCTAATTCTTGTTTTCGCATATTTAACCCATCAATATCAGATTCAAGGGTTGAAATTTCTTTTTCAATATTCTGAGAATCAATATTCAAACTTGATTCATAAGAATTGAGTCCAACTACACCTATAATAAATAATGCAAAAGTTAATATCAAAAGTTTTTTAGTCAATCTTTCAAATCTTGTTTCTTTTTTATTTGTATTCATTTTCATATATCCTTTCTATAATTCTCAATTTTGCTGAATGAGAACGATGATTGTCTTCTAGCTCACTCTCACTTGCAATAATTGGCTTTCTTGTTATTTTTTTAAATTGAGGTTGCAATTCTTTAGGGATTACTGGTATTCCTTTCGGTATATCTGGTAATTTTGTGACTTCTTGGAAAGTATATTTACAAATCTTATCCTCCAATGAATGAAAAGTAATAACTGCAACTCTTCCTCCTATATTTAATAAATCTAAAGCATCAGATAATGCTTCATCAAAAACATTGAGTTCATCATTGACTGCTATTCTTAAAGCTTGGAAAGTTCTTTTGGCTGGATGTCCACCCTTACGTCTTGCATACGCTGGAATTGCTTCTTTTATAATATCTACTAATTCAAAAGTTGTTTCAATTTTTCTTTCTTCTCTATGTTGTTCTATCTTTCTTGCTATTTGTTTAGCAAATTTTTCATCACTATACTTATAGAGAATTTTTACTAATTCATGGTAATCATAGGTATTCACAATATCATAAGCACTTAATGATTGCGAACGATCCATACGCATATCTAATTTAGCATCATAATTATAACTAAATCCACGTTCTCCATCATCAAACTGTGGAGATGAAACACCTAAATCAAATACAATACCATCAACTTTTTCTACACCAAGTTTATGCAATTCATTTTTTATATTTTTAAAATTAGAATAAATAATTGTAAAATTATCTGATATTTTTAACAATCTTTCTCTAGCAGCATCTATAGCCACTTGATCTTGATCAAAACAATAAAGATGTCCTGAAGTTAATCTTTTAAGAATTTCACTACTATGTCCACCCCCACCAAGTGTACAATCAACATAAATACCATCTTCTTTAATTTGAAGCCCTTCTATTGTTTCTTGTAATAATACACTTTTATGATGAAACATATTAATCTCCTTTATAATTCAAAATCATCCAATCCTTCAGAAATATCATCAAAACTATCTTTGTTATCATCATAGAATTGATCCCATGCATCATTATTCCAAATTTCAACATGATCTCCAACTCCAACAATGACACATTCCTTTTCTAAATGTCCCTCTTGTCTTAAAACAAGTGGAATATTGATTCTTCCAAGTTTATCAAATTCGCATTCACTGACACGAGAAGTGATAAGACGTATATATGTACGAGTGCTTTTTTTCTTTTGAGGTAAGGCTTGAAGTTCTTGATAATAATCTTCCCATCCTTCTTGGGTATATAGTGCTAAACATCCATCATTTCCTCTGGTTACAAATACACTTTCACCACACTGGTTACGCATCTTTGCAGGAACACTTAAACGTCCTTTTGCATCAATGTTATGCCTATATTCTCCAAAAAACACCTCATCTTCACCCACTTTATAACATTTCTATACATTTCATTACACTTCGTACCACTATTATATAACTTTTCAGTCTTTATGTATAGTCATTTTCATAGAATTTTTTAAATTTTTTATAAAAAACAAAGGTGTTTTAAGCATAAAAAAAGATAACATTATTGTTTCAATGTTATCTTTCTCTCTTCTTTAATCCATTCTTCTTTTCTTATATCTATCTAATACGATACTCATATATAGACATCCTGATGCTCCTAATGTATATAACCATAATGCTATATCTGTCTCATCTTCTGTCTTGACTTTCTCTTAAGACTCTTACATTATATCTTATCTTGACGCTCTCATTTCCATAGAGATCTCCTACTGGTATCCTCAATGTCCTTGTCTCTTCATCATACACTTCTGAAATCTTCACTGTCTCTTTATGTCCATCTGGATATTCAATCTCGATCGTCTCTCCTATCAGTTCTACTCCTTCTGGTATCTCTTCTTCTATGACTGCTTCTTTCCATTCTGAATTCTCTTGTGTATTTTTGATCTCTACTGTATAGACTAATTCGTCACCTTTCTTTGGTTCTTCTCCTGGTTTCGTCTTATTCTCTACATTTACATTCTTTTCTGGTTTTGGATCCGCTAGTTTGATCTCTTCTCCTCCTTCTGGAAGTACTGTCTCTTCTTTGACTTTTGTTGGACTTCCATCTGGATTCTTTCCTTCTACTTCTATCGTATTATGTATATCTTTTCCTTTGTCTTCCAATGCCTTTTCATTGATATATACATCATAAACGATTTGATAGTTTGTTCCTCCCTCTATAAGTTCTATTGGCACTTCTATCGTTCTCGTTTCCTCATTATATACTTCTTT
>JAETUM010000013.1 GCA_021768625.1 Candidatus Stoquefichus sp.
TCATTCTTAATTCAACCTTTCTCATAATGACCTCCCATACTAGGTCATTATATATTATATATTTGGGACAAAGTCAATTTGGTTACAATAAGACAATATCACTTTTGTTTCACAAAATATTTTGAAATTTATTACCTTTATATTGACAAATAAAATTGACTCATTTAATATTAATACTATAAATTATAAAAACAAAAAACATTGATGTGACATAGTAAAGATTCTTGAGACACAAGAGATATGATGGATGGTGCAAATCATACGATGAAGAATTTTGAATTCACCACGGAGTTGCTATTTTGATAAGGGATAGCCGTTATTCATAACGTTATATATGAAAGTTATTAACTGACTGAGATTAAATTCGTGAGAATTTAATAAACTGAGGTGGTACCGCGATCACTCGCCCTCTATGGTGAGTGTTTTTTGTTTTTATGGATGGGGAGGAATAAAAATGAAAAAGATTTGTGCATGTATGCTTGCACTTGGACTTATGTTATCTGGTTGTGGAAGTGACACAAGTTCAAATGAAAAAACAAAGGATTTATCTGAAGCAAAGGTTGGAGTTATCCAATTAATGCAACATGATGCACTAGATGCTTCATACAAAGGATTTGAAGAAGTGCTTCTTGAAGCTGGTGTAAAAAAAGAAAATATTGATTATCAAGTTGCTGGTGATCAAGCAAACTGTGCTACAGTTGCTGATAAACTTGTTAATGGTAATAATGATTTGATTTATGCTATTGCTACACCTGCACTTCAATCTGTTGCTGCTGCAACATCAGAACTTCCAATTATTGGATGTGCTGTTACTGATTATGAAAGTACTAAACTTATTAAAAGTAATGATGCTCCTGGTGGAAATGTCACTGGTGCTAGTGATTTAACACCTGTTAAGGAACAATTTGAATTAATGAAACAATTGTTACCAAATGCTAAGAAAGTAGCCATTATGTATTGTGGTAGTGAAGATAACTCTATCTTCCAAGGAAATATTGCTGAACAAGCAGCAAAAGATAATGGCTATGAATATAAAGTTTATAAAGTATCTGATTCAAATGATATTCAAGCAGTTTCTGAAAAAATTGTTGCAGATAAAATGGATGTTATCTATATTCCAACAGATAACTTATTAGCAACTTATATAAGTAGTGTTGAAGCAGTTGCATCTCCTGCTAAGATTCCATGTATTGTTGGTGAAGAAGGTATGTGTAAATCTGGTGGTTTTGCAACATATGGTATCAACTATAAAAATTTAGGTAGATTAGCTGGTAAACAAGCTGTAGCTATTTTAAAAGGTGAAAAAACTACTGCCGATACACCAATTGCTCAATTAAAAGCTGAAGATTGTACAATGGTTATTAATTTAAAAGTTGCAAAGAAATGCGGACTTTCTACAGACAAAGCAGATTATCCTAAAGAAGCAAACTTCATAGAATAGGAGTATTGATTCATGGGTTTATTTTATACGTATTTAGGGGCTGTCGATTTAGGCTTAATATGGGGATTTTTAGCTCTTGGTGTCTATATTACATTTAGATTATTAGATATTGCTGATTTGACTGTTGATGGGAGTTTTGCAACTGGTGGGGCTGTTTGTGCAGTTTGTGTATTAA
The DNA here is from genome assembly GCA_021768625.1 of Candidatus Stoquefichus sp. GTDB lineage: Bacteria > Bacillota_I > Bacilli_A > Erysipelotrichales > Coprobacillaceae > MGBC163490. Next base: position 1,617 of record JAETUM010000013.1, read on the forward strand.
ATGGTATTCACCCTATTCTTGCTATTTTAGCTTCTATAATTGCAGGATTTATTGCTGGAGCAATTACTGGTCTCTTACATACCAAATGTAAGATTCCAGCTATTCTTGCAGGTATTTTAACACAAATTGGTTTATATTCTATTAATTTGAGAATTATGGGTGGTCGTGCTAATCTTCCATTAACAACAGCAAATACCTTATTTAATGATATTGCGACATCATTAAATATTAATAAATATTATGTCACATTTATTATTGCTATATTATTTGTTATGGTATTTATTGCAATACTTTATTGGTTCTTTGGTACTGAATTAGGATCATCTCTTAGAGCTACTGGTAACAGTGAACAAATGGCAAGATCATTAGGAATTAATACAGATACAATGAAATTATTAGGATTAATGATTAGTAATGGACTTGTTGGGTTATCTGGTGCATTAAATGCATTATATGGTCAAGCAACTGATGTTCGTGTTGGAACTGGAGCTATTGTTATTGCTCTTGCTTCTATTGTTATTGGTGAAGTTATTCTTTCTAGTAAGAAAAATAATTTTGCGTTAAGTTTAGCTTCAATTGTTGTTGGTTCTATCATTTATAGAATCATTGTAGCAATAGTTTTACAAATGGGATTAAATACAGATGACTTAAAAATTCTAACTGCTATCCTTGTTGCCATTGCCTTAACAATCCCTGTTATACTTGGAAAACGTAGACAAATATCAACATATAAAAAATTAACAGGAAAGGAGATTGACAAGAATGCTTAAATTAGAAAAAGTAAGTAAAACTTTTAATCTTGGAACTGTTAATGAAAAGAAAGTTCTTCATGAAATCAACTTAGAATTAGAAGAAGGAGATTTTGTTACAATTATTGGTGGAAATGGTGCTGGTAAATCTACATTGCTCAATATGATTTCTGGATTGTATCCTATGGATTGTGGAGTTATTACACTTGATGGAGAAGATATTTCATTACAACCCGAGTATCAAAGAGCAAAAAAAATAGGAAGACTTTTCCAAGATCCAATGCTTGGAACAGCTTCTGAAATGCAAATTTTAGAAAACTTAGCACTTGCAAAAAGAAGAGGAAAACATAGAGGTTTATCTTGGGGTGTTTCTAAAAGTGAAAAAGAAGAATATTATGAATTGGTTAAGTCTTTAAATTTAGGGCTTGAAAATCGTTTAACAACAAAAGTTGGTCTATTATCTGGTGGACAACGTCAAGCCGTTACATTACTTATGGCTACACTTCAAAAACCTAAACTTCTTTTATTAGATGAACATACAGCAGCGTTAGATCCTGCAACAAGTGCAAAAGTTTTAAGTTTAACAGAAAAAATCGTTAATGAACAAAACTTGACTGCTATGATGGTAACACATAACATGAAAGATGCTATTGATATTGGTAATAGATTAATTATGATGTATGATGGGCATATCATTTATGATGTTAGAGGTGAAGAAAAACACAATTTAAAAGTTTCTGATTTATTAAAGAAATTTGAAGAAGCTAGTGGTGAAGAATTTGTTAATGATAGAATGTTATTAGGCTAGATTATCTAGCCTATTTTTTTATATAAAAAAGCTTATCTTTTTCTAAAACACAATAAAATATATCTTGATAATGATGTATGTTTTCTTTCTTTAATTGCTCTAATAGCCACTGACGATCCTTATGCATAACTTTCAAAGCATCATCATTAATTTCACCATTATTAATTAAAGATGTAGGTAAAATAACATCATTATTCTTCTTTTCAATCACTGAAAGATTTCCATCAGTTTCTAATACTGCAAATTCTACATTAGATAAAGATCCTATCCCCTGCTCTCTTAAATGATGACATAAATCATCAATAGAGTAATTAAGAGCTGTCATCTTTTCTTGATTCAATTGTCCATGATAAATAATATAGGAAGGATTCCCTTCTAAAATCTTTTTAATTGGCTTATATCTTAAAGTAAGATAAGAACATAGTTTATCTAATACAACAATTACCAATACAGATAATGCTCCTTGGAAGAAATCCACTTCTTCATTTCCTATAGAAATCGTCATCAATTCACTAATCAATAAAAAAACAATAAGATCAAATATTGTTAATTGACTCATCTCTTTTTTACCTAAAAACCTTAATGCCGTAACCAAATAAAAATAAACAACAATGCTTTCAATAAATATTTCTACATATTTCATAAAATCAACCTTTCTACATATAATGTACAAGGAGGAACATATGAAAAAAACAATACGTACTTATATTCATACAGTATTATTCTTTTTAATTCCCTTTGTGCTTATTTCACTTATTCTTGCCATTTTATCGTATTTCATGCAATTAAATGCATTCACGACAAATATAATTATACAAGTTATATCTTATGTTTTATTAATTATATCAGCACTTTATTTTACATCACAAATAGAACAAAAAAGATTAACTCATTGTTTATATTTTAGTTTTATGTATTTTCTAGTAAGTTTATTTATTCATTTAGGGAATCTTAATTATTTTCATTTATTATTAAAGTCTCTTATCTTTATTATAATTGGCATCTATAAAGAAGTACGAGATAAAAGATTAAATAATTGACTTCAAATATATGAAGTCTTTTTTTATAAAAGAAAAGATGATGTTTCCATCATCTTAAGAAATATATTCGATTTTTAAAATTTTAACCTCATATGGTTCAGCAACACCAACAGAAACAATTTCATTGACACCATGTTCTAATACTGCCTTTGCTAAAGGAGATTCATTTGAAATCTTTCCATTTAAAGGATCTGTCTCAAATGTTCCTACAATGGTATACGTTTCAGGTTCTGCATCATCTTCAGATAAATCTAAGATAGTAACTGTTGCTCCTGGTTTTGCTACCGCGCTGTCCATTTGTGTTTCATCAATAATTTGAACATGCAATAACATTTGATCAATTTCTTTAATTCTTGCTTCTATATGTGCTTGCTTATCTCTAGCAGCATCGTAATCAGCATTTTCTGACAAGTCACCTTGTGAACGTGCTAATTGTAATTCTTCAATGACCTTAGGTCTTTCAACATTAATTAATTGTTCCTTTTCTTTACGTAATTTTTCTACACCACTTTGGGTTAAAAGAACTGCATCATGATCCATAATTTCCACCTCGCGAACTATACTATATCATAAAATGATAGAAAATACTAGCATTAATCAATAATACTTTTGATTTTTGTAATTAATATATCAATAGCAATATGATTACTTCCACCTTCTGGAACAATTAAATGAGCATATTTTTTTGACGGTTCAATAAATTGTTCATGCATTGGTCTTACTGTTTCTAAATATTGTTGACAAATAGAGTCTAGACTTCTTCCTCTTTCTTGCATATCACGCTTTAAACGTCTCATTAAACGTATATCACTATCTGTATCTACATAAACAAGAATATCACACATATTTCTTATTTTTTCTTCAGCTAGCACAAATATACCTTCTAATAAAATAACTTCTCTAGGCTCAACTCTCTCTGTTTGAGAACTTCTTGTATGTAATGTAAAGTCATATATTGGCTTTTCTATTGCTTGATTATTTTTAAGCTGTTGTAAATGTTGAACCAATAAATCAGTATCAAAAGCAAATGGGTGATCATAGTTTGTTTTCTTTCTTTCCTCCATCAATAAATGACTTTGATCTTTATAATAATCATCCTGCTTAATAATAACAACCTTATGATATCCCTTAAAATACTCATATAATTGTTTAGAAATTGATGTTTTTCCAGAAGCACTTCCTCCAGCTATTCCTATAATAATGGCTTGTTTCATATTTATACCTTCCTTCCCATATCATGACTTTGTACAGGATAGTCTATTTCAATATATAAAATCTCCATTGGATGATTAGCAACTTCTATTGCTTCCATATCTTCATTATATATTTTATGAATATCTACAACAATATTTTCATGATGTGGTGAAAAGAATTCAACTTTGTCACCTAATTGAAAATAATTACGTTGTTCTATTTTAGCGAGTTTCTTTTCTTGATCATAGTCTAAAACTCTTATCACAAACTCTTGTGTTGGATGCTCATCTCTTAAATTAAACAATTGTTCATCTTTGGTAGGATTATCATAAAAGAAACCATGACATAATGCACGATTAGCTGCCTTATTCAATTCTTGACGATAAAAATCATTGAATTGGAACTCATCAGGATTATCGCAGTAAGCATCTATAAGCTTACGATATGTAGAAACTACTGTCGCTATATAATGAAGTGATTTCATTCGCCCTTCAATCTTAAAAGAATCAACTCCTAATTCAATTAACTCACCAATATGATCAACCAAAGCCATATCTTTACTAGACATGCTAAATGGCATGTCTTTTTCTTGATTAACTAATTCTCCTTGATCATATAAATCATAATACCAACGGCAAGACTGTGAGCAACCACCTCTGTTAGCATCTCTACGACTCAAATAATTGGAAAGCATACATCTTCCAGAATAATGAATACACATTGCTCCATGTATAAAATATTCAATATCTATAGGTGTCTTTTCCATAATGACCTTCAAATCCTCAAAGGTAGTTTCTCTTCCTAAAACAACCCTATCCATTCCCATATCCGCATAAAATTGAATAGCTTTAAGATTTAAAGTAGATAATTGTGTAGATACATGCACTTCTAATCTTAATTTTAACTCTTTAGCAATTCTCATAATATAAGGATCAGCAACAATAATAGCTCTCACCCCTATTTCATCTAACGTTTTCAAGTATTCCTTAATACCTTTCAAATTATCTTGATGAAGAATAATATTACAAGTTACATGAATATGTGCTCCATATCCATTTGCAAATTCTACAGCTTCTTTAATATCATCAATTGTAAAATTAGAGGCTTGCGAACGTAATGAAAATTCCTTTCCTCCAACAAATACAGCATCAGCACCATACATAATAGTAGTCTTTAATTTTTCTAAATTTCCTGCTGGGGCTAATAATTCAGGCTTTTTTATAATTTTTCTTTTTCCATCAATGATTTGACTCACGTTTTTCATTGTCTATCTTCCTCATATCTTCTAATTTATATACAGTTTGATCAAATAAAAATCCTCTATCTAATGGTGTTTTTAGACGGTATAATAAATTCATATATTCTTTAACATCCTTATTATATGTTTCATTATCAAAACTCTTAAGAGCATCACTATAAAGAGAAGCAACTTCAATGGCTTCTTCATCACTCATCATTAATGTTTCAATATACCAGTAATCAAAATCATGTATTTGATTTAATAAATCTAAAGTATATAATCTTGTCTTTGAGAAAATATGTGTTCCTCTACTATCTTCATAAATATGAAACTGATATGGAGATTGATGTGCTTGTATCAATAAATTTTCTTTATCTTCTATATCAAAAGAAAGATGTGAAGCTTCTTGGTAATTTGTTAATAATGCTCGTTTTGTTGCAGCAATATACTCAATACCATGAGCTTGTAACATTAAAGGCATACAAACTTCTTTTTGAATGATCATTTGTTCTTCCAAAGGAATAACTCTAGAAAGAAAAGCACTTGTTATACCATAATCTTTTAGAGTATTTAATGTACATGCATTTGTATTCAATGTTTCAGGAGAATACATCATGTCAAAATGATAATGATTTTCTTTAACAATTTGTAATACCCCAAAATCTTGAAAAATAATTCCAGCAACATGTCTATTAGATAATGCTTCTATATATTTTTCTAAATCATCCATTTCATGTTGATCATATAAAGCATTAATAGCCACATAAAACTTACATTGAGGATATTCTTGAATCATCTTTTCAATTTCATCAAGTGAAAAGGTACATGGGCTATAAAAAGAATATTTTCCTCCCAATACAAAGACCTCAATTCCCATACTTACATAATCATATAAATATTCTTTTTTATTTAATGATAATACTAATTTCATTGCTTATCCTTTCTTTTAATAACACAAATTCCATCTCCAACTGCATAATAATGAACATCATAATCATCATGATTAAATATCCAGTCTTTAAATCTCTTTATTTTCTTAACTAATTGTTTTGTATTTCTATTCTTAATATGATCAATATCAAAAATCATCCCATGAAAATCTAAATTATCAACAATAATAATTCCATCATCTTTAACAAATGGCACATACTTCTCAAAGAACTTTTGATATTGTGCCTTTGCTGCATCTATAAATAAACAATCATATGGTTGATGTTGAAGATTTTGTACATCAAATGTTAAAGCATCATCATGATAAATAGAAATAAAGCTTTCTAAATGTCTTTCCTGAATATTATGAACAGCCTCTTGATATCTTTCATCATTTAACTCTATTGTATCCACCTTTAAACCATCCACATGTGTAACCATCATCATAGAAGAATATCCAATTGCTGAGCCTATTTCTAAACATGATGAAGCATGAATCTCTTTTAAACATGAGATCAAAAAGAGAATTCCCTCTTTTTGCATCACAGGAATATTTCTTTTTAAAGCATCTAATTCAATTTCTTCAAGTGTTTTCATTATTAATACCATTTATTCTCTCTAACAGCTTTATCATGTCCTTGATATGTTTCATTATAAATCACTGTTCCATCTTTTTTAGCAAAGAAATAATAATAATCATGATGTGTATACTCAAGACATGCTTTCATTGTTTTTTCTGTAACTGTACTAATAGGTCCTACAGGTAAACCTGGATATTTATATGTATTATAAGGAGAATCTGTTTGTGTTTGTTTTGTTGAAACTTTCACTCCAGTTCTTTGTAATGCATAATTCACAGTAATATCACTTTGTAATGCCATTCCTTTATTCAAACGATTCATAAATACACCAGCAATGATTGGTTTATCTTTATCAAATAAAGATTCTCTTTCAACCACTGATACAAAACTTAAAAATTCGTGTAGAGTCATTCCTAATTTTTCAATATCCTCTTTATATGGTTTTAATTTTTTATCCATCATATCTAACGCTACCTTTGTCATACTTTCTAAAGATGGCTCCTTATCTGTTATATAGTATGTTTCAGGATATAAATATCCTTCTAAAGGATACATCAATTCTTTATTTAAAATACTCTTATCAATAAACCAATACTCTTTAACCAATTTTTCCAAATAATCTTTTTGAGCCCATTGTTTAATAACATCATCCTTAGATACATTAAGTATTTTAGCAAATGATTCTGCAACTTGAGGAATTGTATTTCCATCTTTAATTGTTAATCGAGATTTCAAAATATATTTTATATCTGGATCATTAATAATATGAAAAATCTCAGATAATGACATATTTTTATTCAAAATATATGTATTGGCTTGTAAATGATCATATGAATTAAATTTTAAAAATAACTTTCCACATAATTTATTATTAACTAATCCAGCATCATCTAATTTATCTAATATTTGACTAGATCCAGATCCATTTTTAATTTCAACAATCACTTCTTCACTTTTTGATGAGACTGCTGATACTCCAATATTATAAAAGATAATACTTCCTATAATCACTATAGCAACAACTATACTTATAATCACTATGATTTTTTTATTCTTCATAAGTTGACCTCCATCTTTCATATTATAGGTTATTTTCTATAATTTATCAACATATCACTTATTTTTCAAAAATAGTCATAAAAAAACTGAATCTTTATTAAGATCCAGAAAAAATATCACGACCATGAACCATACAGACTGGTTCTCCAACCATATAATTAAAATGAGTTTCATAGAGAACACCTTTAGATTCATTACGCTTTAATTCAAATGTTTCTAATGTTCCACCTTTTTGTGCAGCAACAACTAACCAACGATCTTCCAACAAAATCATTGCACGTGGATTTTCATCAGTATCAACATATTCAATATAATCTAATTTTCCAGTTTCCTTATCAACATAAAATGCAACAACCGAATCATGTCCTCGATTAGAAACCATCAAAATATCTCCTGCATCACTCAAAAGAATATCACCTGCAAGACTATTTCCATTATATTCATTCTTAGGATATGTATCAACTTCTTGTACAAATGTAAAAGTTTCATTTTCATATCGATAAACACAAATTGTATTAGATAATTCATTAACGATATAAGCAAATTGTCCATCAGAAGAAAATATCATTTTTCTAGGTCCACTACCTGGTTTTAAATGAATTGTTTTCTCTTCATTTCTTGAAAGCTGACCTTTTTCTTCAATATTATATATAACAACTTCATCTGTTCCTAAATCACAAACAAAAATATAGCGATGATCTGGTGTTTCTTCAATAAAATGAGGATGTGCTTCAGTCTGACGTTTAGGGACTGGACCACTACCAACATGTTTAATAGCTTGTGATACTTTTACAATTTTTTGATCTAAAATAGGAATAACAACAACTTCCCCATTATAATAATCTGTTGCATAAGCATACTTTCTATTTTGATCAACAAAAACACTCATATAAGTCTTTCCTTTATAATATACTTTTGCAGCAAGACCAAATTGTAAATCCATAGCAGCATATTGAGAAATTCCACCATCTGTATTACGTCCAGAATTATTCTTATATGAAACAAATACAAAACGTTCTCTTCTAAACATTGTTATTGGATCTGCTTCAGACTTAAATTGTTTTTTCTTTAAAATTTCACCAGTATCTGTATCAATTTGAAAGGCATAAACACCTCTTGTTAAACCATTCCCATAACTTCCAACAAATATTGGTGTTACATTTCTTCTATTTCCTAAAAAAATTGAACCAATTTTCATAATTTGCTATAACCTCCTTCATACATACAAATTATGCCATCACAATATGAACTATCTATAAACAAAGAACAAGCTCATATTTGAACTTATTCTTCTTCATCTTGTGCTATAAAGCTATTAAAAACTTCTTCAATCATATCCCACTCTTCAGGTGTATCTACAGGATATAAGTGCCCATCTTCATCATAGATTGAAGAAAATACCTGAGGTTCTTCTTCATTGGCATCATAATATAAAACATATTTTTTTCCATTTTCATCGTCTTCAAATGTAAATAAGACTTCAAATTCTAATTCATTTCCATCATCATCAATCACTTGTATTTTTTCTACGTCCATAATTATCTCCTTTGTCCATCCAAATATCCTTGTAAAATCTGTACAGCAGCCATCTTATCAATGACCTTCTTCCTCTTCTTTCTTGAAACATCTGCAAAAATAAGTTGATTTTGGGCAATAACAGTCGTTAATCTTTCATCAACCAAAACAACTTCAACATCCATCATTTTCTCAAGTCTTTCCTTAAAATCAATAGAGATTTGTGCTCTTTCGCCCAAATCTCCATTCATATGCTTAGGAAGACCTAATACAATTGTATGAATATTGTTTTCTTCTACAATTTGTTTCACATGATAAACCGCACTTTTATAATGATTTTCTTTAAAATGATATGTTTCCACTCCATGAGCAATCATACCAAGAGCATCACTCATTGCTATGCCACACGTTCTAGATCCCAAATCTAATCCTAATATCTTTTCCACTTATTTTGACTCCAAGTAAAATTTCACTAATTCTTCAATAATTTCATCACGATCAATTTGTTGAATAATTGAACGTGCTCCTCTATGGCTTGAAATATAAGCAGGATCATTAGAAATTAAATATCCTGCAATTTGATGAACTGCATTATATCCTCTTTCATCCAATGCTTGAGAAACGGTCATTAAATTAGAATGAATAACTTCTCTTTTGATTTCTTCCGAATTAAATAGACGTGTTTGTGTAAAATCTTTTGCCATTGTCACATACCTCCTGTCTATATAATCAATATTACACTATATTTAAGAAAATTGCTAGTAAAAGGTTTAGAATAACACTTTTATTTGCATGATTGCATTATCAATCAACTCAGTAGAAGCACATCCGCCTTGTGCAAAATCAGGCTTTCCGCCTCCTCTTCCACCTGTCACTTCATTTATAACTTTCACAATATCACCTGCTTTATAGCCATTTTGAACCATAGATGCAGTCAATCCAACAAAGTATGAAACTTTGTTTGCATTTTCACTAACCAATACAACAACTCCATTTTCTAATTGATCACGTAATTCAAATGTCATTTGTTTAGCAGTTGCTGTATCTTTATTTTCTTTCACAAATAAGAATTGTATTCCATGAATATCTTCAATATTTTTAGATTTTTCTTTTGCTTCAATACTATTTAATTTATCTAAATATTGATCTCTTTGTTTTTTCACTTCATTCATCTCTTCAACAAAATGATTGACTTTTTCAACAATTTCATTCTTATTTTTAATCTTTAGTACATCTCCTACAGTTTGTAGTGTTTCTTCATTTTTCTTTAATGCAAGATATGCCTTTTGAGCAGTGATAGCTTCAATACGTCTTACACCAGAACCTACACTTTCTTCACTGACAATTTTAAATAATCCAATTTGAGCACTATTAGAAACATGGCATCCACCACAAAGTTCTTTAGAGTAATCTCCAACACTAACAACACGAACTTCATCACCATATTTTTCATCAAATAATGCCATTGCACCCGATTTCATTGCTTCATCTTTATTCTTGATTTGAATATCAACATCTATACCATCAAAGATTTGTTCATTCACTTCACCTTCCACTTGTCTTATTTGTTGATCAGTCATCTTTTGTGGATGTGTAAAGTCAAAACGTAATCTTTCATCATCAACATAAGAACCTGCTTGAGATACATGATCTCCTAAAGTATTCTTTAATGCTTTTTGTAATAGATGAGTGGCTGTATGGTTATTTTGAATAAGTGCACGTTTACGTGTATCAACGACAAGTGTTAATTCATCGCCTACTTTCACATGCCCTTTAACAACTTCTACAACGTGTAAAGCTTGTTGGTGTGGGGCTTTACAAACATGTATAACTTCTAATTCAGTTGATTCATTAAACATTTTACCAGTATCTGCACATTGCCCTCCCATTTCAGCATAAAAAGTTGTTTGGTCTAAAATCACTTCACCTTTCTGTGTGATTTCATCACATTTTACACCATCTGTAAATGTTGCAATAACTTTAGCTTTAATAGGTGTTGGGTTATAATCAAATACACTTTTTTCATCAAATGCCATTAAATCAGGCTTTTGTGAAGACATAGATTCAACATCACAACGAGCATTTCTTGCTCTTGCTTGTTGAGCTTTCATTTCTGCTTTAAATCCCTCTTCATCAACTGTATATCCTGATTCCTCAGCTATTTCAACTGTTAATTCTAATGGGAAACCATATGTATCATATAATTTGAAAGCTTCTGCACCACTTAATTGTTGATGACTTGCTCTTGATAACATTTGATTTAATAATTTTTCACCATTTGCTAATGTTTTATGAAAAGCTTCTTCTTCCTTTTTAACCAATCCACTTACATAATCAGCTTTTGATGGTAAATAATCATAAAAATCCTTCATCATATCAGCAACAACATAAACCAGTTCATACATAAATGAATGATTAATTCCAATCTTTTTACCAAAACGTACAGCACGTCTTAAAATTCTTCTTAAAACATATCCTCTTCCTGCATTATCAAATAAAGCTCCATCACTTAATGCAAAAGTAACAGTACGAATATGATCAGCAATAACACGATATGCCATCTTATTATCAGCATATTTGACATTAGCCATCTTTTCTGTTTCATGAATAATTGGTAAGAAGAAATCTGTATCAAAGTTTGTTTCTCCACCTTGAATAATACTTACTAATCTTTCTAATCCCATACCTGTATCAATATTCTTTTGTGGCAATTCTTTGTAATCTTTTCTATCAATTGCTGGGTTACAATCATATTGAGAGAAAACGACATTCCAAACTTCAATATAACGATCATTTTCTAGTTCTTCAAAAAATAATTTTTCTCCTAATCCTTCAGGATCATATTTTTCTCCACGATCATAGAAAATTTCTGAGTCTGGACCTCCTGGTCCTTCTCCAATTTCCCAAAAGTTTCCATCAGTTTTTAAAATATGACTTGGATCAACATGACACACTTCTGTCCAAATACGATAAGCTTCATCATCATCAGTATAAACAGTAATATATAATTTTTCTTTATCAAAACCAATCCAATCAGGGCTTGTTAAAAATTCCCATGCAAATGGAATAGCTTCTTCTTTAAAATAATCTCCAATAGAGAAATTTCCTAACATTTCAAAAAAAGTATGATGTCTTGCTGTTTTTCCAACATTTTCAATATCGTTTGTACGGATAGATTTTTGTGCATTAGCAATTCTATGGCATGCTGGTTCTTCACTTCCATCAAAATATTTTTTTAATGCAGCAACTCCCGCATTAATCCATAAAAGCGTTGGATCATTATGGGGAATTAATGATGCTCCAGGTTCAATCATATGTCCTTTTGATTGAAAAAAGTCTAAAAACATTTGTCTTACTTGATTTCCAGTTAATTGTTTCATTTTTATCCTCCTTAAAATAAAAAAGCCATTCCTATCAAGGAACGACTTATATCGCGGTACCATCCTTATTCATAATCATATCATTATGCTCTCTAAGTCGATAACGCTGACTATGCGTTGATGTTTACATCACTCTTCAAAGTAGCTTTCTTTATGTCCTTTTAGAAATTTACACCAACCATTTCCTCTCTACAAAAAGAATCATAAATACTTTTCTTTTTCAACGATTTGACTTATGTATTATAACTGATATTGATTATAAATTCAAGATTTGTATAGAAAGACTTATTTTTTTCTTTGATTATTTTTCTCTTTTTCAATATTTTCTTGCTGATTTTGTGCATCTTTATAATGTTCACATTGAGATTGTGTATTATCATATGAAGAATGACGTATAGCAAAAAAAAGTGAAACAATAACTACTATTAAAATAAAAAATATAATCAATGTTCTTTTCATATGTTATTTCCCCTTTTCAACCTCATATTCCCAATCTTGTATACCACCTAAATCATAAACGTCATCATAACCTAAAGAAACAATTTTCTCATAAGCATCTTTACTTCTTCTACCACTCCTACAATAAATAACAATCTTTTTATCTTTTGAAGGAACTTTAGAAGTAAAATCTTTCTCAATTGTTCCAAGTGGAATTAATAATGATTGAGGAATATGTCCCTCATTATATTCATCCTCTTCTCTTACATCTACTAATACAAAATCTTCTTTGTTTTGTAACATTTGATGAACGGAGTCACCATCAATTGAACGAATCTCTGTTTTTGACTGACATGCACTACAAAGCATAACCATTATCAATAATAATAAATAATAAACTCTTTTCATGATTTCACCTCAATCAATATCATAACATAAAAAATCATTCTATAATAGAATGAAAAGTATAAATAAAATAATTAAGATAAAAGTTAATAATATATTTATAGATAGAGAATATTTCTCACTATAAATAATATCATCTATCCAAAGAGTAAAACCTATTACTACATAAGGAATAAGTTCTTTAAGCATAAAAATAATTAATCCTGTATCTTGAATACATCTACTAGAAAAATAATAAAAAAAGATGATAAGAAACATTATATAATATCTAAGACTTCCCAAAACGTATATAATTAAAAAATACTCTCTACCTCTCTCATTTTTTAAAGATCGATATTTAAAAAATGAAATCATCAAAGATAATAGAATGGTGATGATATGATAAAGAGTTAAAAAGTGATGAATAGGAATGAATAATACAAACTTTATTGTGAAAAGTATTAATGTTATAAAAATAATAATTGTACAATCGATTAAAAACATAAAGCTATCCTCTTTTATAATTATGCAACTATATAGTAGCATATTATGAATAAAAATGCAATTATTTGGTAGCATAATAAAGAGGTGTAATTATGCAATTTAAACGATTAGAAGATTTACGCATTGACAATGATAAAACACAAGCAGAGATAGCAGAATACCTAGGATGTCAAAGAGAAGTTTATCGTAGATATGAAAAAGGCACAAGACAAATTCCTGTTGATTTTTTAATCGCGCTTTCCCTTTTTTATAATGTAAATATTGATTATATTCTTGGCTTAACAAATGAAAAGAAACCTTATCCAAGAAATAAGATTTCTAAAAAAAGTCATCAATAAATTTTATGAAGGAAGAATTTTATAAACAAGTTGAAGTAAATATTTATCAAAAAATAATGCAAACAAAGTCGTGCCAATATTGAAAAGAGTATGCATATTTGCTATTTGTGTCATGATTAAATTTGGTGTCAACATAGCTACCCATTCTATAAATGGTGTTAATAAACATATACATGTAAAAAGCATTGTTCCAAATATATTGAGAATCATATGAAATAATGCTAATTGTTTGCCACTTCTACTTCCTGATAAAGATGCTAAAAAGGCAGTCATACATGTTCCAATATCAAAACCAAATATAATAAAAGCTGATTTTTCTAATGATACCAAACCAATTTTTGCAAGACTTTGTAATATGCCTATAGAAGCTGATGAACTTTGAATAATCGCTGTAAAGATAATACCTACAAATATAGCCAATATTGGATATGATAACCATTGTAATAAAAATAAGAAAAAAGATGAATCTTTAAGTGGCATTAATGAAACAGACATAATCTCTAATCCCATAAATAATATACCAAACCCACCAATAATTTCTCCCATACAATTGATCTTTTGATTATCAAGAAAAACAAACATAACAACTCCCATAAATGCAACCAATGGAGACAATGCTCCAATGTCTAAAGCAAGCATTTGTCCAGTAATAGTTGTTCCAATATTTGCTCCCATAACAACCCATATAGCATTTTCTAATGGCATTAAACCACTATTTACAAATCCCACTAACATCACTGTCATAGCTGAAGAACTTTGAATCAAAGCCGTTATGATAGTTCCCATACCAACAGCTATCCATTTATTATAAGTTAGTTTTTTTAGAATGTTTTCCAAATGATTTCCAGCAATTTTCTCTAATCCTCCACTCATCATACTCATACCAAAAAGAAATAGAGATAATCCTCCTATCATTCCTAATATATCTTGAATATTCATAATATCTCCTCATTTCAATTTATGAGAAAACTTATGAAAACATGCTATGTTTTCATTATGAAGAAGATTGATGAAAAACAAGTTGCTTCATTTTTGTAATAAGATGCAAATCCTTGAATAATTGAAGAATAAAAAGACTATATGAAAGAAATAATGGTGAAAATATCATTCCTACTAAACCAAAAAGATCTCCAAAGAATGTTAAAGCAATGAATAAAGCAATAGGATGTAATTGAATACACTTTGAAAATAGATAAGGTTGTAAATAAGAAGACTCTAAATATTGTAAAACAATGACTGCAATAAATGCTCCATAACCTAACTCTGGATTAATGAAATATTCATATATAATAACAGGAATTCCTCCTATATATGGTCCAATATAAGGAATAAGGTTTGTAATTGTTAGAAATAATGATATCCAAAGGAAATAAGTGGAATCTATAAAGTAAAAAGGAATAAGACACATAAAAAAGAAAAAGATAAAATCTAGAACTAAAGACTTCATAAATTGATAAGTTAGCAGTTTTAATTTTTTTAATGTTTGCATGCATAATCCTTGTTGACGAAATGGAATAAAGACAATACATTTCTCTATTAAATGTAAATTATCATAAGATAAATAAAAAGAAATACCCATAGCTAATAATATATTGGTTACCCAATAAATAAGAGATTGTGTCCATCCATTTAACATCTCAACCAAATAATCTAAAACCTGATATTGTTTTAAAAACTGAATTGTTGTTTCAAAAATAGGATTGAGCTTTAATCGCCCTTGACAATATTGATGATAAAAACTTAAACATTGATTCACAATATAAGGAGCAATAAAATAACATGCTATAACAAAAAATAAAGATAATGATATATAAACATGAACAACAACTACTTTTCTTTCTAATCTTTCACTTGTAAAATAATCTATAAGTGGATCTAATAGAAAATGAAAAAATAATGCAATAATTAATGGAAAGAAAAGATGAAAGATATAACAAAATAACTTTTGTATTTGAAATAATGTCCATACATAATATATCAATATAATAGCTATACTATAAATGATTAATTTCTTTGCTAAGTCTATTCTTTTCATAAAACAACCCCTTTACATAAAAAGGACTAAAAATTAGTCCTTTGTACTTCTTAAAGCTGTTCTTTAATAGCCTTTTTTGCCTTATGAACAGAATGTTCAATATCATTAGCACAAGGCATATCACTCATAAAAATCATTGCTGCTGCAACAATCCCAGCTGAGAAAAAAGCAACTGTTAGTTTAGACATAGTGTCTCACTCCTTTAAAAGTACATTCTTAGTATGTCCATTTTACATAAAGTCATACACAGAAATATCATCATCTAATAATAATTTTTCTTTTAAAGTTGTTCTTCTCTTCTCATCATGATTATTACTAATACCATATCTAAAAGCTTGATGATTTCCTAAAACAAATAAAGATTGTTTTGCTCTTGTTAAACCTGTATAAATCAAATTTTTTCTTAACATAATATAATAATCTTTTAACACAGGCATAATGACAATTTTAAATTCATTTCCTTGAGACTTATGAATACTCATACAATAAGCATGAGTAATTGTATAAAAATCATTAGGTGTATATTCAACGTACTCACCATCAAAATTAACAATTAAAGTATCTGTTAAAAATTCAAAATTATCTTTATAACAAACTTCTTCTAAAATACCAATATCACCATTAAAAACATTATCATCAACACGATTCTTTAATTGTAAAATCTTATCTCCTTCTCTAAAAATACGTTTTCCCACACGTAATTCATTTTTATAACCATCTTGAGGATTTAATAATTCTTGTAAACAATCATTTAAAGCATCAATTCCCGCAACACCATTATACATTGGAGCAAGAACTTGAATATCACTAGCATCATAACCTTCTTGCATTGCTTTAGATACTAAAATTTTCACATTTTTAACAACATCATAAGGTAAACATGATTGAAAATGGATATCATGATATTGAAAAAATAGATTTTCATCATATTGATCATTTCTAATACTATGTGCAAGTTGAATAATTCCACTTTCTTGTGATTGACGATATATATGATTTAATTGAATCGTTGGAACTAATTGACTTGCTAATAAATCTTTTAAAACATGACCAGGTGAAACTGATGGCAATTGCTGATCATCACCAATAATCAATACTTTTGATACTCTTTGTGAAGCTTCTAAAAGATGGGAAAACAATAATGTATCCACCATTGAAAACTCATCAATAACTAATAAATCAACATTCAGAGGATTAGCAGCATTTACAGCAAATGTATTGGTATGTAAATCCCACTTCAATAACCTATGAATCGTACATGCTTCTAGTCCAGTTACTTCGCTCAAACGTTTTGCTGCTCTTCCAGTTGGAGCGACAAGTGCTATACTTTGATCTGGATTTAATTGAGAGAATAATTTGATAATTGCTTCAACAATTGTTGTTTTTCCTGTTCCTGGCCCACCAGTTAAGATCATTGCTGATTGTTGTAAAAATAGATAAATAGCTTCTTTTTGTAATTCATCATATTCAATAGATAATTCTTCTTCCAATTGTTGAATAAGAATCTTTACTTCATCTTCTTCATAGACATATAATGGAACATTTAACCATTTTTTAAATGTTCTTGAAATAATCTTTTCACTTTCATATAAGTCATAAGGATAAAACTTATCTACATCTTGTATAATCTTCTTTTCTTCAATAAGTTCATCTAATTTATCACAAAAAGTTTCATAACCAATTTGAGGAATATAACGATGAAAATTTTTAAAAATAGAATCATGTTCATGATAGGTACTACCATCATGAAAACACACTTCTTTTAAAGCATAAAGAATAGCTGCTCTTATTCTATTTTCATCAACAGGATCAACTCCTATTTTTAAAGCTAAATCATCTGCTGTTTTAAAACCAATACCATCTATATCATCTATTAATTGATATGGATTATTTTGTAAAACATCTAGTGTTCTTTCTTGATAAACAGCTTGAATTAAAGCTAAATGCTTTGTACTAATACCGTGTCCCATAAAAAAAGATAAAACTTCTTGATCAAAATCTTGGGAAGATAAAACTTCTACAATCACTTCACGCTTTTTTTCATTCATTCCTCTGACTTGATCTAAGACATGCTTATCCTCTTTAATTTGATTTAAAGCATCTTTTCCTAATGCTTCTACAATAGCTGTTGCTTGCTTCTCACCTATTCCTTTAAATAAAGAACTAGATAAGTATCGAATGACTTCACTTTCATCATCTGCTAATATAATTTCATAAGACTTAATTTGAAATTGTTTCCCATATTTAGGATGAATAATATATTCTCCTTGAAAACGATATTTATCTTGTGGATTGACATAACTCATATATCCAGTTGCTAAAATAGGTTTATCTTCTTGTTCTGTATCAATTGTACAAACAATAAATTTTGTTTCTTCACTATAAAAGCGTACATGTTTAATAATTCCAATATACTCTAACATTATAAATATGTAATCTCCTTATTATCTTTATAAACCTTTTCAATTGTTCCTCCACCTAAACATATATCTCCATCATAAAAAACAGCAGCTTGCCCTGGTGTTACAGCCTTAATAGGTTGTTTAAATGTAACATATAAAGTCATTTCATCAACAAAATGAAGAGAAACATCGTTATCCTTTTGACGATATCTGAACTTCGCTGTACAATTCAATTCCCCTTCTGGTTTAACATGAGAAACCCAATTCACATCAGTAATCAAAGCTCCTTCACTCATTAACCATTGATTTTGATCACCTTGGCATACATATAAAATATTATCATCATATTCTTTTCCAACAACAAACCATGCCTCTCCTGGACCACCAATATTTAACCCTTTTCTTTGTCCAATTGTATAATACATAATTCCTTGATGTTCTCCAACAACTCTCTTTGTTTCTATATCAACCATTTTTCCAGCTTTAGCAGGAATATAATTTTTCAAAAACTCTCTAAAATCTCTTTCCCCAATAAAACATATTCCTGTACTATCTTTTTTATGGGCAACAGGTAAATCTAGATCTTCAGCTAATTTTCTAACCTCTGGCTTTGTTAAATGTCCAATTGGAAATAAAGAAGATTGTAATTGTTTTTGATTTAATTGACATAAGAAATATGTTTGATCTTTATTATTGTCAACACCTCTTAGCATAACAGAATCTTGACCATGATGATGTTCAACACGTGCATAATGTCCTGTTGCTATATAATCAGCATCTATTGATTTTGCATAATCTAAAAATGCCTTAAATTTAATATGTTTATTACATAAAATATCAGGATTTGGTGTCCTTCCCTTTGCATATTCTTCTAAGAAATATGTAAAAACATGATCCCAATATTCCTTAATAAAATCCACACGTCTTAATTCTATGCCTAAATGTTCAGCCACTTTCTTAGCATCATTATAATCTTTTTCTTGAGGGCATATATCATCATTATTCGTAGGATTACCTAGAATATCATTATTTAATGAAGAATCCCAATTACGCATAAATACCCCAATCACTTCGTACCCTTGTTCTTTAAGTACATATGCAGCCACTGCACTATCGACTCCTCCACTTAATCCTAAAACAACTCTTTCTTTCATAAAAAACCCTCCTTTTGTCCTTATATTCTATCACTTTATGAGCGTATTATAAAGAAAAAAGTATAAAAAGATAGATATAACTTGTGATGAAAATATTAACGTTTTATAATATAAATATTCATATGAAATGAGGTTCAATTATGGAAGATGAGTTTATTTTTCAAGTATTAGAAATTGTTGCAGAAATACCTAAAGGAAAAGTTGCTAGTTATAAGCAAATTGCTATTTTAGCAAATAGAAATAAAAACGCACGCTTAGTAGGAAAAATACTTTCGCATGCTTCATTATATGGACAATATCCTTGTCATCGTGTTGTGAATAGTGTTGGAAGACTCGTTCCTCATTGGAATGAGCAAAGAGAATTATTGATTCAAGAAGGAGTTCATTTTAAGAAAAATGGAAATGTTGATATGAAAACATATCAATGGCAAACATCCAATAAAAAAAGTTGAGATACCTATAAGTATTTCAACTTTTTATTTATTATTTTAATTTTGACATTGGTAACATAGCAGCACCAATTGCACCACAATCTTCAATTTCAGTTTCTAGTAATGGGATATATCCTCTCATACCAACATGGATTTTTGCATTAAATTGTTCAACCAAGCGATCTAAGAAATATCTCTTTGATTTCATAACTCCACCACCAACAACAAAACAATGTGGATCAACAGTATGAGCAATATTAGCAAACATTGTTGCAAGTTCACTTACACATTCATCTACAATACCTTGTGCTGTGACATCTCCTTCATCGGCTAATCTAAAGACATCCCCTGCATGGCTTACTTTATCTTCTCCTAAAAGTTCTTTTCCTTTTCTTGTTATGGCAGTTCCACTTGCTTCACCTTCAACAGCACCTGGATTAAGTCCACCAAATTTATATCCATTATTTTTAACAATAATATTTCCAATTTCACCAGCATGACCTCTACCACCAGAAACAAGTTGACCATTAACAATAAATGCTCCTCCAATTCCTGTAGAAATAGTTACATAATAGCAACTAGACTTTCCTTTACCTGCTCCTAAAATAGCTTCAGCTAGTCCAGCAACATTAGCATCATTATCAATAAATACAGGTAAGTTAAATCTTTCAGATAATTTTTCACAAATTGGATAATTTTCAAATCCTGGTAAATTAGTCGCCATAATCATTACACCATTAACAGTGTCGACTGGTCCAGGTACTCCAATTCCAATTCCTTCTACATTTTGCAATCCATTACAAACAGTACAATCCAAACTTTCAATTTGTCTAATAATTTTAGCACAAACAAAGTCAGGTCCATTTTCTCTTTCAGTTGCATCTTTGACTTCACTATATGATTGTCCATTTTCATCTACCAAAAGAGTTCTAACATTTGTTCCCCCTAAATCAATTCCAATATAGTATTTCATTATAATGTTTTCCTCCTTATATTACATATTATACAATAAATGATAGTACTTTCAAAGTTCATTTTCATAAAAAATCTTTATTTTTATATCTTTTAAATTTTGTGGTAAAGGTGAAGTTATTGTTTTATCTTGTAAGTACTTTAAACAACCAATAGGTTTTATAAAACGAATTTGATAAGCATGTAAAAATTGATGATGTAAATGATATTGTTTCTTTATCTTTTTATTTAATTCAAAATCTCCATACTTACTATCTCCAATAATAGGATGTCCAACACTTGAAAGATGTACTCTAATTTGATGTGTACGTCCTGTAACAAGACGAACTTTTAACAATGAAAACTGATGATTTGTTTCTACTTGTTCAACAATTGTATGCATCATTAATGCTCCAGGTGTATTTTTAGAAACAACTTTTACCAAAGATTGATTTTCTTCTTTCTTCATATAACCAATCAAATCAGATGAATTCATATTTCCTTTACAAATAGTGAGATATGTTTTATCAATACAATGTCTTTTCTTCATCATTTCATTGAGATCTTGTAAAGCTTTCATCGTTTTCCCAAAAATAACAATACCACTTGTATTTCGATCTAAACGATGAACAGGTCCAGGAACAAATCCCAAATCTTGATAAGGATCATATTCATTTTTTCGATATAAATATGTTAAAACTTGATTCGATAAAGTATTCATATCTTCATCTTTATCTTCATGAACCAATAAACCTGCTGGTTTATTCACAACTAAAATATGTTGATCTTCATATAAAACATCAAATTCTATTTTTAAATCAAATATTGTTTGAGGCTTTGTATACTCTCTAAACTTATCTTCATATAAAAATAATGAAACAACATCATTTTCTTGAAGAATATAATTTTCTTTGACTTTCACTCCATTCACTTTAACATCTTTTTTTCTTAACATCTTATAAATGAATTGTGGTGGAGCTTGACATAATAATTTTTTTAAGTACTTATCAATTCTTTGATGAGCATGATTCTTATCTATCACTAATGTTTTCATTTTCTTTCACCAATATCTATTATACAAAAATAAAAAATAAAAATATATAAAAATTTACTGAAAGCCTTTACATAAATAGAAAATTTGTTATAATAGTATATGTTAAGTGGTATTCACTTAATCATACCCCCTATTATCACCCTAACGTGTAAATAATAGAGAGATAAAGAAAGTATGCTCCCCCGCGTACTTTCTTTTCTTTTTTGTGCTATAATAAATACAGGAGTGAGAAAAATGGAAAAAGAATTAAACAGTCAAGTGATTTATGATGGGAAAATACTCAAACTTACAAGAGATGAAGTTCAATGCGAAAATGGACAACATGCATATAGAGAGGTTGTTCATCATCATGGTGGTGTATGTATTCTAGCTATGAAAGATAATCAAATTATTCTTGTGAAGCAATTTCGTTACCCTAACAAAATTGAAACTCTTGAAATCCCTGCTGGAAAACTAGAACAAAATGAAGATCCCAAAACATGTGCATTTCGTGAATTAGAAGAAGAAACAAATCATCGTGCCAAAGACATGAAAAGAATTATGAAAGTTCTTCCTTCACCTGGTTATACAAGTGAGTGGTTATATTTATATGAAGCCATTGACTTTCAAGAAGTTGATGACTCATTAGAATGTGATGAAGATGAATTTATTGATATTATCTATATGGATATTGAAGAAGCTTATCAAAAGGTTCTTGATGGAACAATTGTTGATGCAAAAACTGTTATAGCTATTATGTATGCTTACAAAGAAAAATAGTCATATCTTATGATGACTATTTTTTTACATATCTATATGTATTTGAGAGGAAATTCTTTGATTCACTTTCTCTTTTATCTTATCTATCGAAATAGTATTATTCTTATAACCATGAACACCATGCTTCTGTGCTAAATTTTCTGTATAATCTTTTAAACGGTAAACAGTAAATCCATATCGTGTGCCTATAATATTTCTTTGATTCTCTGCATAAAAATGATTAACTAATGGAGTTAAAGTAACATTCTCAATTTTCACTTTATCATTTTCTCTAACAAAATCAAATGTCAACATTCCACCTAATTGTGTTTCTTCCTCTAACATTCCACTAATAAAATTACCTAAGCTATAAGCAACTAACGTTTTATGATTATCTTTTCCTTCTAACCATTCAATAGATTGCAAAGTATGTGTATGTGTTCCAATAATCACATCAACACCTAAATCAGTTAAATATTGTGCAAATTCTTTTTGAAAATCATTAGGTTGAGTGTCATATTCTTTTCCCCAATGACAAGAAACAACAATAACATCACTCATTTTTTGAGCTCTTTGTACATCATCTTTTATCTTCTCTTTATCAAAACTATTATAACGATATGAACTAGGTTTTTGGTCATAATTAATATATTGATTATATGATAATAAAGCAATACGTATACCATTTTTCTCTATCACTGGTATTTGTTTTTGATCTTCTTTTGATTGATATAAACCAATATATTTCATATCTTGATATCTTTTAAATAATTGAATAGAGTGATCAACACCTTTTTCACCCATATCAAAAGCATGATTTGTTGCTCCATTAACAATATCAAAACCTAATTCATGTAATGTACTAGCCATTTCATCAGGCGTATTAAACAAAGGATAACCTGTATATCCTCGACTTCTTCCAGCTAAGATTGTTTCTTGATTTACAAAAGAAACATCTGCTTCTTGGATATAAGACTGTATATGACTATAATAAGGCAAAAATTCGTAATTTTCTCCTTGCTTAGCTTTATCAATAAGTTGCTTGTGCATAAGATTATCACCAACTGCTAAAAAGGAGACTTTTTCATCATCTTTTTTATCATCTTCTGGTAAAGAGGAAGGACTTTGGCATCCTACAAGAAGTATTAATACAAGTAATAATTTCAACTTTTTCATACTCATTGCTCCTTTTCCATATACTCTTCTAATGTCAACTCATTATCATGAAGTTCTTTTGCTAGTTTTTTTCCTACATAACGCATATGCCATGGCTCATAACCATAATTTGTAATAGAAACCTTATCTTTGGGATATCTTAAAATAAACCCATATTTATATCCATCACTTATAATAAACTTGCCTATAGCACTATCTGCTACTTTCTCACTCAAGCGATCTCCAGTAAGTTGATTAGAGACATCAATAGCTAAACCTAATTGATGTTCACTTCTTCCTGGATAAGCACTGTATTGTGAAGCATACTCTTCTCCACGAATTTGCACTTGTCTATTCCAGTATAATGATTGTGTTTCGTTTGTTCGATAACCTGAAATAGCATAACACTTTATCCCTCTTTCTTGGGCTGCCAAGTAAAAATCTTTATATGCTTGAGCTGCCTCTTTTCTTAACTGTTGATGACTATCAACAACATTGACTAAATCACCGGGCTTCCATCCATCAGGAATTTGATGTGTTTTATTAACTAATGCTGTTATGTCTTCTGGATTCTCAATGATTGTTGGTTGAATATTTTGAGGACTATAAATATGATTTTTATACATTTTCACTATATCTATTGTCAATGTTTTTCTCGTTTGTTGTCCTTGTGAATTTGTATTGATATACTCTACTTGGTATGTTCCAAGTTTTGAAGAGTCTATAGGTTTATAGTGAACATTTTCTTTATCTTCATCACTTCCAACTATATATGAAAGATAATCAATTTGACTATTTTGACTAATTTGAACTCTTTGGCGGTTTAATTTTAGTGAGTACTCTTCTTGTTGATGAGTTGAAGAACAACCACTCAATAAAATCAAAGTCGCTAAGCATATACATATTTTTTGATTGATATATTGAAAACTCATCTTTTAATCTCCTTTACTTCTTATCTATAGGATAAACTAAAAATGTATATGTTATGTATAGCAAATGTATCTCTTTTGCATCATTTTTATAAAATCACATAATAGTTAATGGTCTTATAAAAATAGCTATTTGAGAAGTTTCTACTTCAACAACATAAAATTTCTTTACATATGAAACATCCAATCCTAAATATTTCTCACAAAGTACTTCTATATCTATTGAAAAAGATATATTCCCTTCTATCATAAATTGATATATTTTCTTTGTTTCACTATCCATCCAAACTTCCATATAATAGTCTTGACATAATAATTGAATATGCCAAAGCGAAACATGTTTTTCAGGACTTGATACATCACTAAATATAACTGTTTCGTATCCTGTATACTCAACAGAATCTTGAATATCTATATTAGGTATAGAATTTAATGATTGTAAACTTTTCATTTCTCTTAATAAATTTCTATTTAACATCGCCTTATTTTCTTCATTTAAACTTTCACGATGAGAAGAAGAAACAATATGACTATCGCTTTTATATTTTGATAAAAAGTCAATTTTTTCTTCTAATTTTAAATTGCTTTTTTCAATTGGTCTATTTTCATGTTCAACATCTTCAATATATAATTTGTTTAAAATCCTTTCATCATTGAACCGATAAAAGAAGATTGGTGCAAGAACAATGAAAAGCAAAACAACAAACATACATATAAAAATACATATCTTTTTAATCCTCATCATGATATTCCTCCTTAAAATGCAGTGTAACCCTTGTTCCTTGATTAATTTCACTTTCAAAAGAAATATGAGCATGATGAACATATAAAATCTCTTTAACAATTGCTAAACCAAGACCTACTCCACCTTGAGTACGACTTCTTGACTTATCTACCATGTAGAAAGCTTCCATAATATGAGAAATTTCTTCTTTTGGAATTCCTCTTCCATTATCGCTTACACTAATAGTATAACCATTTTTTACTTTTTTCCCCATTATTTCAATTTTTCCACAATAATCTATAGCTTTAGAAGCATTATCCAACAAATTAATAATGACTGTTTTCATTAAATCAGGTTCAATCATGATATAGCTCTCTTCTATATCAATATCAACATCTATATCTTTTTTTGATATAAAGAATTCTTCTTTAACTCCCTTTAAAAATTCAGGAACATAAACTTTCGAAAGTATAAAATCTTGTTTCTTTAAAACAATTAAATCTAATAATTTCATAGATAAGCTTTCTAATCTTTTTCCTTCCTTAACAATATGATCAGCATATCGAATGACTTGTTCTTCAGGTAATTTTTTAGATCTTAACATATCTCCATATCCAATGATTGTTGTAAGTGGTGTTTTTAATTCATGAGCAAAATTGCCCACAAAAAGAGATTGTTTTTCAGCATTATCTTGTATTTCATTCATTGATGTTAAAAGACGATCTGACATAACATTAAAATCTTTTGTTAATTGAGCTATTTCGTCATCTCCTTTGACTTGAATAGGTTTAAAATTATTATCTAATGTTATTTTCTTTGTTGTCAGTGAAAGATTCTTAATTGGTGATACCAACCATCTTGTAACAATATAGATAAGAATAGTACTCATCATCAATAAAACAACAGAGTAAAATAATAGTAATTGAAATTGTTCTTCTTTATTATGAAAAATCGCAGTAATCTCTCTTTTATTTTCAATAAATATATCATTTGAAAATGGCTTTATTGTATAAATATAATAATGTCCCTTTTCCTTCACAATACGATAACATTGTTGTTTAGAAGTTAAACTTTCTATAGATTTATCATCATTAGAAAAACTTCCATCCATATAAATAATTTCACCTTTATTATTTTTTAAACAAAATAATATATTTGTATCATTTTGTATAGTGATATCTTTTAAAAAATTAATCATTATATCTTCTTGTACAGAAGAAAAGCTCACTGTTGAATCATAAAAAAACAAATTATTTAATATAGATGAAATAATATCATTTTCATTATAAGCATTTTCTATTTCTCTTTCCAATGTTGCATGAAAACCACTTTGAATCAACATATAAGATCCAATAGAAAAACAAGACATAGTAATAACCATAATACTAAAATAAAGCTTCCAGAAAAATTTCATTCATCCACTTCCAATCTATAGCCAATCTTATAAACTGAAACAATTCTATGATCCAGACCACATTTTTTTCTAACACGTTGAACATGTAAATCAACAGTACGACTATCTCCTAAATACATTTCATGCCAAACTGCTTCATAAATTCTTTCTCTAAATAATGCAATATTTTTATTTTGTAAAAAAAGAAGTAATATATCATATTCTTTATTTGTTAAATTAATCAATTCATCAGATTTTGTCACCTTTCGTGATAAAGTATCTACACAAATATCATCAACAAATAAATATCTAGAAAGTTTATGATAACGTCTTAAAACAGTTTCAACTCTTGCTAAAAGTTCAATAATTTCAAATGGCTTCACAATATAGTCTTCGCCACCAAGTTTTAAACCCTTAACGCGATCATTCACATCATTTTTCGCTGTTAAAAATATAACTGGTATATGTAAAGGACGAATATATTCCATTAATTCAAATCCACTCATGTATGGCAACATAACATCTAAAATAATTAAATCGAAACTTTGGCTTTCTATAAGTTCAATCACTTGTTTTCCATCATAAGCACAAACACAATAATATCCTGCATCACTTAAATTGACTTTTACAAGTTCAGAAATATGTCGATCATCTTCGACAACCAATATTCTATTCATTTCTACATCACCCCACTATATTCTACATCAAAATTGTATCATTTTTGTATCATTTCCTTTTATTTTTATATAAAAAGGGATATTACTGAATATCCCCTAAAACGTCTTGAACAGTTTGATAAAAATCATCAAGATGAACTTCATACCAATGAACATCAAATTGATTTCTAAACCATGTATACTGCCTTTTAGCATATTGACGAGAATGCTTCTTAATATTTTCATAAACTTCTTCTTGAGAAATATTTCCTTCAAAGTAATCAAACCATTCTTTATAACCAATGGCTTTCATACTTTGATGTGTCCTTTTCAAACCTTGTTGATACAGTTGTTTCACTTCATTTTCTAATCCTAAATCCTTCATCATATCAACACGTTGGTTGATACGTTTATATAAAATTTCTCTATCTAATGTTAGTCCTACAAAATAAGCATCATAAAGACATATATGTTGTTGTGAAGCAACAATATCACTTTTCTTATGACCTGTTTCCTCATATATCTCAATCGCTCTTAAAACACGTTGACGATTATTAGGATGAAGTTCTTGAGCACTTTTTTCATCAATAGACATTAAATATTGGTATAAAGCAAGATTGTCATAGTCTTTATATTTATTCTTTATCTTGACATGATCATCAGATGTTTCACTAAACTCATAATCATATAAAGCAGCTTTAATATATAAGCCTGTTCCCCCTACAATAATTGGTACTTTCCCTCTTGATGTAATATCAGCAATCTTCTCTCTCACTGTATCCTGAAAATCTTTCACACTATAATTCTCTGTTGGATAAAGAATATCAACACAGTGATGAATAATTCCATCCATTTCTTCTTTTGTCACCTTAGCAGTTCCAATATCCATTCCTTTATAAATTTGCATAGAATCGCCACTAATCACTTCGCCATTTAGTGCTTTTGCTAATTCTACACCCATCTTTGTTTTTCCCACACTTGTAGGTCCAATCACAACAATAACTTTAGTCATCTTCATCTTTATTTAATCCTAATATACTATAAAAAATAGAAATGAATATTGAACAAAGAATTGTTAATGAAAAAGATTGAATTTGAAAATCTGGAGCTAATAAACTGGTTGCTATACTCAAGATAAATCCATTAATAATTAATTGAAATAATCCTAATGTTAAAAGCGTAATAGGAAAAGCAATAATCGTTAATATCGGTTTTAAAAAAGTATTCAACAATGAAAGAATAAAAGCAACCAAAAAAGCAACTGTAAAATCTTTCACATAGACACCTTCAAAAAGATAACTCATTAACATAATAACAGCACCACCAAGAATAAACTTCATAACAAGTTTACCTAATCCATCTTTCATTAAACCACCCTCTTAAATAATTTTTCTAATTCATAATCACTATAGAAAAGAATTGTTGGTCTTCCATGTGGACATACATATGGATTATCACAACGCATAAGATTATCAAAAATTGTTTGCATATCACTTTGTGATAAATAAGTATTTGCTTTTAACGATGCTTTACAACTTAATGTTGCAATAGCGTGTTCTTGTAAAGTCACAACATCTAAATGATTCTTATGTAAAACTTCTTGAATCATTTCATCTACAAAAATATTTTCATCTATTTTTTTCATCCATAAAGGTAAGTTTCTTAAAATATAACCATGTTCCCCAAAAACTTCTAAAAAGATTCCTACTTTTTCTAATAAATTTTTTCTTTCTTCTAATATCAAAAATTCACTCATTGGATATTCAAATTGTAAAGGGACTAATAATGGTTGCATTGTTAAATCTAAATGAGAATATTGTTCTTTATAATATTCATAATTAATTCTTTCCTGGGCTGCATGTTGATCAACCAAATACATCCCTTTTTCATTTTCTCCAACTAAATATGTCCCATGAATTTGTGCTTTCGCATAAATCTTTTCTTTAATTGGTTTTTCTTTTTTTACAAAATTTTTTTCTTCTTTAATAATCTCTGTTTGATAAGTATCTTCTTTTTCCTTAATAATCGTTGTTCTTGGTAAAGTAGCCACACTTTCTTTTGTTGGTGTAATCACTGGCTCTATTTTTTGAACAGATTGTATTTCTTCTAAATCAAAAGATACTTGATCTAATTGAGGTTTAAATTTTTCTCTTTCAGTTTGTTTGTTTTTCACTTGATATTTTAAATCTATTTGTTGTAATGCATCTTGTACACCATTAAAAATCAAATCTCTTAGTTCATATTCTTTAGAAAAACGAACTTCTAATTTAGATGGGTGAACATTGACATCTACTAAATAAGGATCAATACCAATATTGATAACAGCTATTGGATAACGATTATCTGCTAAATAAGCTCTATAGGCATTATTAATTGCATCTATACTCATAACATTTTTAACATAACGATGATTCACCAATGTAATAATATTTGCTTTTGATGCACGGGATGTATCTATTTTACTTATATATCCATTAATTTCAAAATCATCATTATCAAATGAAATAGGAATCATATTTTTAGCAGTTGCTATACCATACATACTTGCTATAACTTCTAATAAGTTTCCTTTTCCATTTGTTTGAAAAATAGTCTTATTATTATGATAAAGTCTAATAGCAATCTTAGGGTATGCTAATGCGATTCTTTCAATATATTGATGAATAGATGAAAATTCAGTATTTACTGATTTCAAGTATTTTAATCTTGCTGGAACATTTTGAAAAAGCTTTGTGACTGTTATTTGTGTTCCACGAGGTAAATCACATGCTCCCTCACCCATATATTTTCCAAATTCATATTCAACAAAACTTCCTTCATCACCAGTAGACGTTCTTAAATCAAAATGACTAACAGAAGCTATTGAAGGAATTGCTTCTCCCCTAAAACCTAATGTCATAATATTAAATAAATCATGATCGTCTTTAATCTTACTTGTTGCATGACGAGAAAAACACATCTTTGCATCAATACGTTCCATTCCTTCGCCATTATCTACAACTTTAATTTTTTGTAATCCACCATCTTCAATAAAGATATCAATACGTGATGAGTGTGCATCTATACTATTCTCAACTAATTCTTTTACAACACTGGAAGGTCTTTCAACGACTTCACCAGCTGCTATTTTATTAGAAAGAACATCATCTAATTGTCTTATTTTTGCCACATTCTCACCTCATTTATAATAATTTTTTTAATTCTATTAATGTACTTAATGCTTCTAATGGTGATAAAGTCATTGGATCTATATGTTCTAATGCTTTTTCAACTTGACTTTCTTTTTCAATAAACGAAGGTTGTTGTGTTGATTCACTCACAACATTTTCAATTTCATTATTCTCTAAAGATTGAAGAATAATTTTTGCACGTTCTATCACATGATCTGGTAATTTTGCTAATTGTGCTACATTGATACCATATGAACGATGGCTTCTTCCTTCTTTAATCTTATATAAGAAAACGATATGATCTCCCTCTACTGATGCACTTGCATGTACATTCTGTATGTGGAATTTTTCGTCCATCATTGTTAATTCATGATAATGTGTTGAAAACAATGTTACACATTCAATTTTTGTTGCTATGTACTCAATCATAGCTTGGGCAATAGCCATACCATCAAATGTTGCTGTTCCACGTCCAATTTCATCAAATATAATCAAGGAATTTTCTGTTGCATAACGTAATGCATTATTTGCTTCTAACATTTCTACCATAAATGTAGATTGTCCAGAAATCAAATCATCACTTGCACCAATACGTGTAAATATTTGATCAAATATTGGTAATGTTGCCTTATCACAAGGAACAAATGAACCAATTTGAGCCATAATGATACATAGTGCAACTTGTCGCATATATGTTGACTTACCACCCATATTAGGTCCTGTAATTAATAGAACTGGCTCATTTTCATGAATATGTGTATCATTAGGAACATAATTTTGTCTAGAAATCACTTGCTCAATAACAGCATGACGTCCATTGTCTATATCTACAACATGTTGCTGATTAAATGTTGGCCTTACATAAGCATTATTGCTTGCTTTTGAAGCTAATGATTGATAAACATCAACTTGAGCCACTATACTTGCAACATCTTGAATCAAATGAACATCTTTCTTAATATAATCTCTAATTTGAACAAAGAGTTCATATTCTAAAGCAACCATTCTATCATTAGCACTTAAGATTTTAGCTTCCATTTCTTTTAATTCTGGAGTAACAAATCTTTCAGCATTAGAAATACTTTGCTTTCTTGTATATTCAAATTCATCTTTAACCATAGGTAAGTAACTTTTTGTCACTTCAATAAAGTATCCAAATACTCTATTATATCCTACCTTTAATCCTTTAATACCTGTTTTTTCTCTTTCTTTTTGCTCAAAATCACTTAACCACTGTTTACCATTTTCTCGCATATAACGAAGTTCATCTAATTCTTTATTAAATCCCTTTTGAATAAGTCCACCTTCTTTTAAAGTCAATGGTGGATTATCTATAATGGCTTTATCTATGAGTTCTGTAATATGAGACAAATCGACTAATTGTTCTGCTAATTCATTAGTATATGGATAATCTAAAGATAATAATTGATGTTTTAATTCAGGAATAACTTTTAATGAAGCTCCAATCCACTTTAAATCTCTTGCATTGACATTACCAAAAGCAATACGTCCTGCTAATTTTTCGATATCATAAATATCATTAATAATATCTTTTATTGTTTCTCTTTCAATAAAGTTATCAATAAGAACTTCTATAATATCCATTCTTTTTTCTATTTTATCTTGATTAATTAATGGCCTTTCGATCCATTGTCTTAAAAGTCTTCCACCCATAGCAGACTTTGTATCATCTAATAACCATTGTAATGTTCCATAACTATCATTATCAGCATTTTTAACAAGTTCTAATGATTTCTTTGTATATGAATCCATATATATATAATCATCTGGTTTCACTTCTTGTATAACTTGAATATGACTTAATTCTCTTTTTTGAGTATCAATCATATAGTTTAACAACATAGAACAAACTTTAATTTCTTTTAAATCTTTGATTTTCTCAAATACTTTTTTATATGCATCATTAAACTTATCATTTTCATAATAAGAAACAAAGACATGATCAAATTGTAATGTTTGATCATTCACAACAATTTCCTTTAATGCTAGAGAATCAATTTGATTCTTTAATAAATGCTCTTGTTTATCAATATTAACAACATAAAACTCTCCTGTTGATATATCACAATACGCTAAAGTATAATTAAAATCAAAAACACCTAATGCTCCAATATAATTATTTCTTTTTTCATTCAAAGAAGAATCCATAATTGTACCTGGTGTAATAATTTGAACAACACCACGCTCTACAATTCCTTTTTTTCCAGGGTCAGTTAATTGCTCAACTATTGCAACTTTATGTCCTAAATCAATCAATTTTTGAATATAACCACTTACAGAATGATAAGGAACTCCACACATAGGCACTCTTTCTTTAACTCCTGCATTTTTTCCAGTTAATGCTAAATCTAATGCTTTTGATGCTATAATGGCATCATCAAAAAACATTTCATAAAAATCACCTAATCTAAACATGACAATAGAACCTTGATTTTCTTCTTTTATTTTTAAATATTGCATCATCATTGGTGAATATTTCTGCTTCATTTCATCACATCCTTAATAACTTTAATATTATATCATAAAATGTCAAATAAAGAAAAGAATTGATTCCTAGATAATAAAATAAAAAAGCAAATAACACAACTATTTGCTTATTTAATAAAATGTGGGTTAATTTGAATATCTTCTAAATCATCCCAAACTTCTTCTTCATTTTTCACTTCAACTTTAATGCATGTCTCACCACTGATTTCTATTTGCATTTCTTTTTCAATCTCAAGTGTAACGTCCTTTTCATTATATGATGCTGATAAGCATTTAGGTTTTTCTA
Source organism: Candidatus Stoquefichus sp. (assembly GCA_021768625.1). Taxonomy (GTDB): domain Bacteria; phylum Bacillota_I; class Bacilli_A; order Erysipelotrichales; family Coprobacillaceae; genus MGBC163490. The sequence goes on from JAETUM010000013.1 coordinate 35,363, forward strand.
AACATCTTGCTTTGACTTGATCAGCCGCTTCAAATTCACGATCCTCTTTCTTAGTGACTTGCATATCATCAATATACGTAACCTGATGTTTCTCAACCATTGATTCAGTTTCATCTTTATAACTATACCAAATATGAACATCAAATGTTCCAATAGCTTTTGGAACTCTATTTTTGATTGTTGCTTCATAATGATGATTCGCAATCCAACACCCTAATATCTCATTAGGAATATGACCTAATGTAAATGAATACGTATTCTTAGACAACTTCTTACCTTTAGCTACAATGGCCTTTGTATAAATCTCTCTGATGTTACTCATAATTCCACCTCTTTATACTATATGATAAGAATCATGTTTTACCACCATTTTTTATATATTTTTTAACAAAAAAAGGATTATCATCCAATAATCCTTTCATATATTTATTGATTATGTGAAGGTGTAGAGTCTTTTAAGATAACATCATGTGCTCCACCTTCAACAATACTCGTTGAAGAAACAAGGGTAATTTTTGCTTTTTCTTGAAGTTCAGGAATTGTTAATGCTCCACAGTTACACATTGTATGCTTAATTTTTGATAATGATAATGCAACATTATCTTTTAATGGTCCAGCATAAGGAACATAAGAATCGACACCTTCTTCAAATGAAAGTTTTCCATCTCCTCCTAAGTCATAACGTTGCCAGTTTCTTGCACGAGCACTTCCTTCTCCCCAATATTCTTTCATATATTGTCCATTAATGCTTACTTTATTTGTTGGTGATTCATCAAAACGAGAGAAATATCTTCCTAACATAATGAAATCACTTCCCATAGCTAAAGCCAAAGTCATATGATAATCATGAACAATTCCACCATCACTACAAATTGGTATATAAATACCAGTTTCTTTAAAATATTCATCTCTTGCTTTTGCAACTTCAATTGTTGCTGTTGCTTGACCTCTACCAATACCCTTTTGTTCACGAGTGATACAGATAGAACCTCCACCTATACCAATCTTAATAAAATCTGCACCAGCATCTGCTAAAAATCTAAATCCATCAGCATCAACAACATTACCAGCTCCTACCTTAACAGTATCACCATAATGATCTCTAATCCATTGAATAGTCATTTTTTGCCATTCACTAAATCCCTCACTAGAATCGATACATAAAACATCAACACCAGCTTCTACTAAAGCAGGAACACGTTCTGCATAGTCTCTTGTATTAATACCTGCTCCTACAACATAACGTTTTGAATGATCTAATAATTCATTAGGATTTGATTTTTTAGATTCATAATCTTTTCTAAATACAAATGATTCTAATCTTTGATTTTCATCAATAATAGGTAAAGAATTTAATTTATTATCCCAAATAATATCATTAGCTTCTTTTAAAGAAATACCACTTTTAGCAGTAATTAATTGATCAAATGGAGTCATAAATTCAGATACTTTTGTATCCAAGTCCATACGTGAAATTCTATAATCTCTCCCTGTTACAATTCCAAGTAATTTTCCATTAGCTGTTCCATCTTCAGTAACTGCCATTGTAGAATGTCCTGACTTTTCTTTTAATGCAATAACATCTTTTAATGTTTGATCAGGAGCAATATTTGAGTCACTAGGAACAAATCCAGCTTTATATGATTTGACTTTTCTAACCATTGCTGCCTGTGCCTCAATTGTTTGAGAGCCGTATATAAATGAAATTCCGCCTTCTTTTGCTAAAGCAACAGCCATCGTATCATTAGATACAGCTTGCATAATAGCAGAAACCAAAGGAATATTTAAAGATAAAGCTGGTTCCTCCCCTTTTTTAAATTTAACTAATGGTGTTTTTAAGCTAACATTTTTTGGTTGACACTCTGCACTTGAGTATCCTGGTACTAGTAAATATTCATTAAATGTATGTGATGGTTCATCAAAAAAATATGCCATATGTTTTCTCCTTTTCTATGTATTTATTTAAAAAATTATATAGACTTTTTTTTCTTTAGTCAACCTTTTTCTTTAATTGTTCGTTAATATCATCTTGTATTCGACATAACAAATCATTAACCTCTTGCTTTAAACTTAAATAGTTATAAAGAAGGGGATTTTCATCAAAGACTTTTTTCTTTTGTTCATATTCTTGAATTAAAGAATCACAATGACTATGAGAATGTTTTTGAATCACAATTTCTTGTTGTAATTGTTTCAATTCCTCTTCCAATTGTTTTAATTCTTGATTATTTTCTATCAATTTTTCATACTTTAAATATTCTTTTACAACTTCTTGATCTAAAATCCATTGATTTAATGCCTTTGCTTTTTCCTCAATTTGTTTATTCAATTTCTTCTCCTTTTAATGCCCATGTTTTTGCTTCTATGATCTTCACTTTAACAATTTGTCCAATATGATCTTGATTTCCTTTAAAATTCACTAATTTATTATGTTTAGTATAACCAGTTAACATATTCTCATCTTTCTTAGATGTACCCTCTACTAAAACTTCAACCACTTGATTTAAATACTTTTGATTTTGTTGATGTGCTTTTTCATTAACCATATCATTTAAACGATATAATCTTTTTTCTTTTGTATGAATATCAATATCATCTTCCATCTTTGCAGCAGGTGTTCCTTCACGAGGAGAATATATAAATGTATAAGCTAAATCATATTCACAATAATCATATAATGTCATGGTATCTTCAAATTGTTCATCTGTTTCACCAGGGAAACCAACAATGATATCTGTTGTAATTGTGCAATCAGGTATTTTCTCTTTAATTTTATTAAAGAGTGTTAAATATTGTTCTCGAGAATAACGTCTACCCATTCTTTTTAAGACTTCATCATTTCCAGATTGTACTGGTAAATGAATAGCTGGCATGATATTATCATACTTCGCAATAACATCAATCATTTCATCACTAAAATCCCAAGGATGGCTTGTTGTAAAACGAATACGTGCTATTCCTGTTTTAGCGACATCTTCCAATAATGATGCAAAGTTATAATCATCTTGAAAATCTTTTCCATATGAATTAACGTTTTGCCCTAATAAAGTCACTTCTTGATAACCTTGGTTTTTAAGTTCAATAACCTCTTGAATAATTTCTTCCTTTAAACGTGAACGTTCTTTTCCTCGTGTATATGGAACAATACAATATGTACAAAATTTATTACATCCATACATAATATTTACCCATGCTTTATATGGATGAGCACGATGACTTGGAAGGTTTTCAATAACATCTCCCTCTTTAGACCATACTTCTAAAACCATTTCTTTTTCTAACATTGCTTGTTTTAGTAAAATAGGCAACCTATGAATATTATGTGTTCCAAAAATCATATCAACTTGAGGATGTTTTTCTAAGATTTTATTCACAACAACTTCTTCTTGAGCCATACATCCACAAATTCCAAAAATAATATTTGGATTTGTTCTTTTGACTTTCTTTAAATAACCTATTTTCCCAAATACTTTCTCTTCTGCATTTTCTCGAATAGCACATGTATTCAAAAGAACAACTTGTGCATCTTTTATTTCATGAGTAGCAGTATATCCCATACTCTCTAAAATTCCTGCTAATGTTTCACCATCACGTTCATTGGCTTGACATCCATAAGTTTGTATAAAATACTTTTGCCCTTTTCCTATTCCTACCATATCTTGTGGAATATAATAAGCATCATCAATATGATGTATTTCATCTTTTCCTCTATTTTTAGCATTTTTTAGAGATGGTCCATTAAAATATTGACTATAATCTTTCATTCTTTCACCACTTTCTGCTCTATTATATCAAATATTAACAAATAAGAAAGAAAAAAATAAGGACATTGTCCTTATTTTCACATTTTCTTATCCAAAGAAACCATCTGGTTGGATTGAGAAATACATATAAGATCCCTCAGGAGTCTTTTTAAATATTCCTTTACAATGTGCAGCTGCCTCATCAGGAGTTAATTCTGTTTCACATTCCATTTCTGCCTTGATTCCAACTTTTTTAATAAATTTACATTTTACTTTATCATCTTCATATCCATCGAAGCAATCAATTAATTTTTGTACTTGTGCTGTTTGCATTAATAGTTTACATTTAGCCATTTCAATTTCCTCCTTTAATCTATAAAATAATTATACCCATTTTTCCTAAAAAAGAAAAGTCTTTTTAATGCATTTGTACATTTATTCTTAAAGAAGTGACAACTTGATCATCTATTGTTAAATCAAAAAATGATGGAATACAATAAATATCATTACCTCCTGGAGCAAGATATCCTCTTGCAATAGCTATCGCTTTCATAGCTTGATTTAATGCTGCTGCTCCTATCACTTGAATTTGTACCTCATCATGAGTTCTTAACAAACTCGTTAATGCACCTGCCACTTTACTTGGTTGAGACGATGATGAAACTCTAATCATTTCCATATAAAAATTCCTCCTTGCCCTAATATATGAACAAGGAGGTTATTTTATGCTTGAAATGGATGTAATGGATCAATCTGTATACGTTCTATTTTCTCACATTGATTTTGGTCATCGAAAGTTAACAAGGTTGCTAAAAGTTGTCCCTCACTATCTGCGACTTGAAATGGTGTCATTAGCCCACTTCGCATTCTTTGAATAATTGAATCCTTATCACATCCAATAACACTTTCGTATGGACCTGTCATTCCCACATCACTTTGATATGCTGTTCCATGCTTTAGAATTTTCTCATCAGCAGTTGCAACATGTGTATGAGTTCCTAGTACTGCAGAAACTTTTCCATCCAAATAGTAACCAAGGGCTATTTTTTCACTTGTTGCTTCAGCATGGATATCAACAATATGAATATCACTTGTATCATTATCAACAATTTCATCTATGACTTCAAATGGATTCTGTGATTTTCCATCCATAAATGTAATTCCTAATAAATTTGTCACTCTTATTTTTTTACCATTGATTTGTATTTCTCTACTTCCTATTCCTGGTAAAGCTTTTGGTTGATTATAAGGAACAACCAAACGATCTGCTTCATCAATATAGTCAAATAATTCCTTTTTTGAAAATGTATGATTTCCCATAGTCATAAGTGAAATACCTTGAAATAAAAACTCCTCATAATGTCTTTTAATTAACCCTTTTCCATGAGTCGCATTTTCAACATTTGCAATAACAACATCAATTTGATATTTCTTTTTTAATTGAGATAAATATTGATTAACCATTTCTCTTCCAATAGAAGAAAAAACATCACCTATAAAAAGAATATTCATCTTCATCCTCCTTCTTAAAAAAAGATAGGTTTCCCTATCTTTTATTTTGCAATTTCATTTGCACGAACTTCACGTATTACAGTCACTTTAATATGTCCTGGATAAGTTAATTCACTTTCAATCTTATCCCTAATTTCTCTAGCAAGTTTATGACTTGCAAGATCATCAACTTTATCTGGCTTAACAATAATACGAATTTCACGTCCAGCTTGAATAGCAAAAACTTTATCAACACCATCAAAGCTCTTTGAAATCTCTTCTAATTTTTCAAGTCTTTGAATATAGTTTTCAATTGTTTCACTACGACTACCTGGTCTTGCTGCAGATAATGTATCTGCTGCAGCAACTAAAATAGAAATAACACTTGTTGGTTCCACATCTCCATGATGTGATTCAATAGCATTAATAACTGTTGCATTCTCGCCATACTTCTTCGCAAATTTTGCTCCAAGTTCAACATGGCTTCCTTCCATTTCATGATCAACAGCTTTTCCTAAATCGTGTAGTAATCCAGCACGACGAGCAAGTTGTTGGTTTAAACCTAACTCAGCAGCCATCATACCAGCGAAATGGGCAACTTCCAATGAATGTTGTAAAGCATTTTGTCCATAACTTGTACGGTATTTTAATTTACCTATCAGCATAACAATTTCTTTATTAACACGAGATAACCCTAATTCAAAAATTGCATCTTCTCCAGCTTTTTGAATAACTTCATTTAATTCATTCTTTGTTTTTTGAACAACTTCTTCAATTCTTCCAGGTTGTATACGACCATCACGAATCAAAGTTTCTAATGAAATACGTGCAATCTCTCTTCTAATTGGGTCAAAACAAGAAATTGTAATAGCTTCTGGCGTATCATCAATAATCAATTCTGCTCCAGTAGCATTTTCTATTGCTTTGATATTACGTCCTTCTCTACCAATGATTCTTCCTTTCATTTCTTCACTTGGTAATGCAACAACATTAACAGTTCTTTCTATTGTTTCTTCTTGTGAATAACGATTAATAGCAGCTGCAATAATGTCCTTTGCATAAAGAGAAGCTTTTGACTTTGCCTCATCCTCTTGTTCTTTAATAAATGCAGTCACTTCATTTGCCATCTTGTTTTCTACTTGTTTAAACAATTCGACTTTGGCTTCATTAGCACTCATCATGGCTATCTTCTCTAATTCAGTGATTTTTGCATCAATTTGTTCTTGTAATTGAGCCTCCAATTTGCCTAGTTCTTCACTTTTTTTCTCTAATTGCTTTGCTTTATCATCCAAAACATCTTCTTTTCCCTGTAAAGCAATATCTCTACGATCAATGTTTTGTTCCCTTTGCAATAGTTTATTTTCAAATTTAGTAACTTCTAAGCGTTGTTCCTTGATTTCCTTCTCAGCCTCAAGTTTGTATTCATATGCTTGAGTTTTTGCATCAAGAATTGCTTCTTTTACTATATTATCAGCTTTAACAGTAGCTTCTTCTACAATCTTCGCTGCATCAACATTTGCTTTTGATACTTTTAATTTTGTAAAAATATAATAACATAAAAAACCAACACCTACTGCTAGAACATAGGTCAAAATAGCGACAGGCATACTTAACTCTAACATTGTATTCCTCCTATTTCCTATGATAAATTTCATATAGTGCAAATACGCACAAACCTATTATATCTTATTTTTTCACAAATAACAATTAAAATCTTGCGTTATTGCAATGGCTTTCACTCATTAAGCAATTGTATAAATAAATATCTTCTACAATTCATTATACAAAAAAGCCAAGATTACTCTTCATCTTGGCCAAACAATTTCTCTTTTAATTGACTTTCTACTTCTTCCATAATCTCAGGATGTTCTGCTAAGAAAACCTTAACATTTTCACGCCCTTGTCCAATTTTTTCACCTTTATAAGCATACCATGCTCCAGATTTATCAATAATATCATAATCAACTGCTAAATCAATAACTTCACCATCTCTAGCAATTCCTTTACCATAAATAATATCAACACTTGTTGTTTTGAATGGTGGTGCAACTTTATTTTTTACAACCTTAATATTTGTTTTATTACCTATTACTTCTGAACCATTCTTAATTGCTTCACTACGTCTAATATCAATTCTTACTGTAGAATAAAACTTTAAGGCTCTTCCTCCTGCTGTTGTCTCAGGATTTCCATACATAACACCAATTTTTTCACGTAATTGATTAATAAATATTATTGTACATGATGTTTTATTCATTAAACCAGATAAACGACGTAATGCCTTAGACATCAAACGAGCTTGTAATCCTACAGATGAATCTCCAATTTCTCCATCTAATTCAACCTGTGGAACTAATGCAGCAACTGAGTCAACAACAACCAAATCAATTGCATTACTTTTAACCAATGTTTCAGCAATTGCTAATCCTTGTTCTCCACTATCAGGTTGTGACAAAATCAATTCATCAATATTCACACCTAAATTTTTTGCATATACTGGATCAATTGCATGTTCAGCATCAATAAATGCAGCACGCCCACCTTGTTTTTGAACTTCTGCAATAGCATGAAGAGTTAAAGTTGTTTTACCACTTGATTCAGGTCCATAAATTTCAATAATACGCCCTTTAGGATAACCGCCAATTCCTAATGCTGCATCTAACGTTAATGATCCAGTAGGAATAACATCAATATCTACTGCAACTCTATCTCCTAAACGCATAACTGAACCTTTACCAAATTGTTTTTCAATTTGTTTAATTGCATCAGTCAAAGCAACTTCTTTTTTTTCTGTTTCGCTGACTTCCTTTTTTTTACTTTTTGATTTTTCTGCCATGATTTTTCCTCCCTACTCTTATATACACAAAAAATGTTCGTTTTTCTTCAAAATTTCTAAAATTTTTTCAACTCCTAATGAAACAGCTTGATTTTTAATATCATTCCTTGTTCCAGATAACTCAAAACAATATGTTTGAATCATATCTAAATAAGCAATACCTATATAAACCAATCCAACAGGTTTTCCTTCCATTGCTGTTGGACCAGCATTTCCTGTAAAAGAAATACAAATATCACTAGAAAACATTTCTTTACCATGAATAGCCATTAACCCTGCGACTTCATTAGAAACAACCCCATAAGTATCAATAATATCTTGATCAATGTGTAATACATCTCTTTTAATACGACTTTGATAACTCACAAGACTTCCTCTATACACTTGAGAAATACCTTGAATACTTCCAATCTTATTTGCAAAAGCACCTACTGTAAAACTTTCAACACTTGCTATCGATATATTCTTTTCTTTTAAAATATCTGCTAATTCTTCCATTTTACATACTCTCCGTAATATATTGGCTATTCTTTACAAAGTATTCTACTCCACTCACAATAGATATAAGTGTTGCTAACCAAATCAGAATCTGATCCATAGGTATTCCAATAGCTGCAAAAATAACATTATTTAATAATAAAACTCCAATAGCTAACATTTGTGTCATTGTTTTCGCTTTTCCAAGATAACTTGCTGCCAAAACAACATTCTTTTGACTAGCTACTAAACGAATAGCATCAACAATTGTATCTCTAGCAATCATAATAATAGGAATAATAATTGATATATCCCCTGATGAAGCCAATAATAATAAAACAGTATTCACAATAAGCTTATCAGCAATAGGATCAATAAACTTACCAAAAGTTGTAATTAAATTTTTCTTTCTTGCAATATGTCCATCTAAAAAATCAGTAATAGCTGCAATAAAAAAAATAAAAAATAAAATAATATCTAGCAAAGATAATTGTGTAGATAAGATTTCAAACGTTGGAATTGTCACTCCCAACGTTTGAAATGGAAATAGATATATAACAACAAAAAGTGGGACAAAAATTAAACGAACTGTTGTTAATTTGTTTGGTAAATTCATATTATTGTTGTTTATCTAATTTCAATTTGAAATTAGTAACTCCTGTAGATTGGTCTTCATTTTCCAAAGGTACTTCTTGGTTATTAATATAATAATGTTGTCCCATACTGTAACCATTTTTTAATACTAATTCTTCAAAATCAGAAACATTAAACTCTAATTCAACCACTTCTGGATCTTCAGATTCACTATTATGATATATCTTTGATTCAAATTGACTATAAACTTTATTATTAACCTTTAACTGTGCCCATGATTTTTCACCAAATTCAATCTTAAAAGTAAAACTTTCAGTTCCTTCTGGAAGCTTAAAACTAAAATCTAAACGTTGATTTCTTGTAAATGTAACATCACTATTTGTTGGTTGAGTTTGTGTAGGATTGTTTGGTTGACTTTGATCATCCTTGTTATCAGGTTTCACATCTCCCTCTACTGTTGGTTGTTCAGAAGGTTTAAACTCTGGATGATCTGCTTGGTTTCTAGTCTGTGAAAAACCATACCAAAAAACAACAATAATCAAACAAACAATAACCAATATAATCGCTGCTTTAATTATTGTAACATGTGACTTGTCTTCATAAACAGAAGGTTTTCTTGTTAATTCGGGAACTTTAAACGTAAAGTTCTTCCCCTTTTCTACAACTTCCTCATTATGAATACCTTCTTTTTCTACTTCACGTAATTTTTCTAATTCAATTTCTCTTGTTAAAGCAATATATTGTTGAGTGACATCAGCAACATCTAAATTTAGAACTTGTGATATTTTCTTCAAATACATTTTCACATACGCTTCGTCACCTTCGTATCTATCAAACTTACCAGCTTCAATATCTTTTAAAACAGCTGGGGAAATCAATGTTTTCTTAGAAAGTTCTTCAATAGTCAACTTTTTTTGTTCTCTTTTATCACGAATATACTGACCTAAATTATCCACAAGTGTACCTCCTTCGTATAAAAAAGCATAAATCCCAATATTAATAATATTAAATCATAAATTAGTTTTTTTTACAATAATATTGTATCACCTTTTTATGTCTATTTTATGAATTTTTATATAAACACTTTCTCTTTTAAAGTATATTCCTATTTTATAGAGAAAATTCACGTTTATTCCTATATTTTCAATATAATAATAAAAATTGCTACAGGTACTTTTGTACACTATAGCAACATTCTATTTAAAAGATGCTCACTCAGATAAGCCAAGTTTTGTTTTTCAGTCGATTATTTATCTACGTTTTCACGTCTAAACCATCGTTTGATTCCTTTGGTTTAATTCCCCTACCATTATTTGGGTTTCATCCTTGCAGAGTTTACCGCTTTTCACTCTTTTTTTCAAAAGACATTGTTTCTGTGGCACTTTATGATTGCTTCACCATGCTTTCGTTTAGGTTAGCAATCTGTCGTTAGTTTTCACTACTCTAACTTATTGATTCGTTAGATACAAACACTACAATCATCACAGATTGTGGATGCCTGGACTTTCCTCTACATATAAATGCAGCAATCAACTCTCGTGAGCAATATTATTTTACATATTTTTTTAATAAATGCAAATATTATTTATTTTTATATACTTCTTTTTCTAAATTTGATATTCTTTTTAAAATATCTACATTAGCAGAAAGATTTTCTTCCATTGATTTTAAATTATCTTGTTGAATAATACGTTCTCTTTCAAGATTATTCAATTTCATTTTTAATGCTTCATTTTCCTTTTGTAGATTTTCAATTTGTTCATAAGATTCATTTAACATATCAGCAAATGATTTATAATCTTCAACAATTGCATCTAAAAAGTAATCTACCTCTGCCGCACTATATCCTTTAAAGTCTATTTGAAATTGTTTGTTCAAAATCTTTTTAGGACTTAATTGAATTTTATTTGCCATCTCCTTCACCTTCCTCACACATATTCTCACAAAAATAGAGAATAAATGCAAGATTTTTTTTTAAAAACATTAAATTACATAATTTATCGATAGAAATTAAACAAGATGTGAAAAATATATGTTATAATAGGTTCGATATATAAATGGAGAGTGTTTATGGTTAATTATCCAAATATAAAAAAAAATACAAATACTTCTTTTCATCAAACAGAAAAGAAACATTATACTGCCCATCGTGGGATGTCTTTAGAAGAAGATATTTCTTTATCTAATGAATATTACTTAAATACTTCTATAGGCGTTATTTATAAAAAGCCAACGCCTATACAAATTGTAAAAGTTGACTATCCCAAAAGGGCAGCTGCTAAAATTGTTGAAGCATATTATAAAACACCTTCAACAACAGATTATAATGGTATTTATAAAGGACGATACATTGATTTTGAGGCTAAAGAAACAAAAGTGAAGACATTTCCTTTTGCAAATATCTCAAAACATCAGATTGATCATTTACAAAGAATTATTGATCATGGTGGAATTGCATTTGTTATTATTGCTTTTACATCATTAAATGAGGTATACTTAATTGATGCTAGTTATATTATTGATGACTATTATCATGGAGAACGGAAATCAATGACATATGATAAGATTAAGTCTTTAGGGCATATCATTCCTCAAGGATATCAGCCTAGACTTGATTATTTAAAAGTAATAGATGAAGTTTATATTAAGGAGGACAAATGATGAAAAAGAAAAAGTCAGTAAATCCACAATCATCTCAACAAGTAAAATTACAAAAGAAAAGACAAAGAAAAAAGATTATTCAAATCAGTTTGATTGTTATTGTTGTAATTGTTGCTTCTGTAGGCATTTATTTTGGAATTAATGTTTTCAAAGAAGTCGAAGATTTTTCTAAAGAAAAATTATTAAGTAAAGAAGCTTCGGTGCAAATTTCTAATGAGACAGGAAAAGAATATTATTCTTATGCTTCTGATGGAGCAAGAAAAAATGTTTCTTATGATGAAATTCCTCAAGTTATGATAGATGCTGTTGTTGCTGCTGAAGATTCTCGTTTCTTTGAACACAATGGTTTTGACTTACCACGTATTGTTAAAGCTTTAATGGGAAATATTGCTGCTGGTGGAATTACTGGTGGCGGTTCTACAATCACGCAACAAGTTATTAAGAAATCTTATTATCCTAAAGAAGAACAAACTATTGAAAGAAAATTAGGAGAAGTTATTCTCTCAATAGAGGCGACTTCTCAAACTACAAAGGAAGAAATATTGGAATTATATTTAAATAAGATTTATTTTGGCTATGGAAATAAAGCTATTGGTATTTATGCTGCTTCTAAGTACTATTTTGATAAAGAAGTACAAAATCTAACATTGCCAGAAGCTGCTTTATTAGCTGGAGCTCTAAATTCACCTAATAACTATGATCCATTTAGAAATCTAGAATTAGCTCAAAAACGTCGTAATGTTATCTTAGATTTAATGGAGTTACATGGTTATATTACTGAGGAAGAGTGTGAAAAAACAAAAGCTATTCCTGTAGAAAACACATTAAAGTATAACCCTATTAATTCAAGTGGAAAATATCAAGCCTATGCTGATATGGTTACAAGAGAAGTTAAAGAAAAAACAGGTTATGATCCTGATGAAACACCTATGAAAATTTATACTTATCTTGATGAAGAATTACAATCTCAATTAGATGATATTGCGAGTGGTAAAACATATAAGTTTTATGATGATGATATTCAAACTGGTGCTGTTGTGCAAGAAACACAAAATGGTAGAGTTGTTGGTGTTATTTCATCTAGAAATTATGAGCCATTGGGAACAACAAATGCTTATTGTGGAGATAACAAGAAGGTTGATAGTTATGGTCAGCCACATCAACCTGGTTCTTCATTAAAACCTATCTTGGCTTATGCTGCTGCCTTTGAATTTCTAGATTGGTCAACTGCACATTATGTACATGATATTCCATATTCATCTGGTAGTTGGCATCCAAAGAACTATAATGGAAAATTACATGGAGATATTTCTATTGAAAATGCCCTTTCTAATTCTTGGAACTTAGCGGCTATCAATACATTTAAAGAAGTTTTAGATGAAATTGGTGAAGATGGTGCTTTCAAATATCTAGAAGGCTTTGGTTTTGATATGTCAAGCGAAAAAGAAATCGGTCTTGTTTCTACTATCGGTGGTTGGGATCATGGTGTTACACCTGGTGAAGAAGCTGCTGCATATGCTGCTATATCAAATGGTGGAACTTATATTGAACCACATACAGTTGCTAAAATAGAACTTTTAACAACTGGAGAAGTGATTAATGTAGATCAAGATTTAAACAATCAAAAATCTCAAGCTATTTCAAAAGAATCTGCATTTATGATTCGTGATGTTATGACAAGTTATGTCAAATCTTCATCAAACTACTCACAATTAAATATGGGATTACAAATAGGAGCTAAAACTGGTACATCTAACTGGCCTAGTGATAGTAGTATTCCTGCTGCTTTGAGAGGAAAAAGTAAAGATAGTTGGATGTCTGCTTATTCTCCTGATTATGCATGGAGCGTTTGGGTAGGATATCCTGATAAGGTTGCAAGAGAAAAGAATAAAGCTATGCATGGAAGAGATTCTAAAAATATTTCTGCACTTATTGCAAAATATGTTCATAGAGGAAAGTTAAAAAACTCTTATCCATCTCAACCTTCTGGTGTTGTTAAATCAACATGTATATCTGGTATTTATCCATATGTAAAACCAGGTAAAGGTGTTCCTAAAAATAGAGTTGTTTCAGGATATTTCAAAAAAGACAATACACCTAGTGGATCAGCAAGTGGTGCAAACTTGAATGATTTAAGTGCATTTGATGCAACTTTTGTTAATGGAAAAATACAAGTAAGTTTTACTCAATATGATCCAGAAAGCATGACAAAAGAGAACCCTACACCTACTAAGAAATATGGTTCTGTTACATTACCTTATTTAGGAGACATTAACCAAATTTATGGAAAAGTTGTTTATGTAGCTGAAGTCAAAGATTCTTCTGGTAAAGTTGTATACACAGAGAAATTAAGTACCCCTACAGCTACACTCAAATATACACCTACAGCTGGAACATATACTGTAATTGGATATTATGCATTTGAAAATGGTGATGGTACTTCTAATAAAATTGAAAAGGTTTTAAACATTGAAGGACAATTTGGAGCAAGTTATTCACGAGTAAGTCTCTCTTCAAGTAAACTTGTTTTAAGAATTAATATACCAACTGGAAATACTGTAGAAATTGCTATTGATGATGGTCAAAGCCAAATGATTACTAAATCATCTAATCTCACATTTAGTAATTTGGTTCCTGGTCAACAATATACAATAACATTTATTGAAAGAACAAGTGATGGAAAATCACAGGAATTAGATCCTTATATATTTACAGTTCCTTCATCTGGAGATGATTCTCCAAATAGTCCAGAAAATTAAAAAGCATACAAAAAGCATTATCTTGATAAAAGATAATGCTTTCTTTTTGGCTCCTTACATATTTCAATAAGATGGCAATTTTGGCATTGCGGATTCATTGACTTACAATGGTACCTTCCAAAAAAAATCATTTGATGATGAGTTTTAATCCATCTTTCCTTAGGAACTTTTTTCATTAATTTCTTTTCTACTTCTAATACAGAATCATTCTTTCTTGCTATTCCCAATCTCTTGGAAATACGTTCTACATGTGTATCAACAGCTATTGCTGGAACTTGAAACCCTTCAGATATAACAACATTAGCGGTTTTTCTTCCAACACCAGGTAATGTTTGTAATGCTTCATGATCACATGGAACTTCTCCATTAAAGTCATCAATTAACATTTGTGCCATAGCCTTGACATTTTTTGCTTTGTTACGATATAAACCAATTGTCTTGATATCATTTTCTAATTGTTGAAGTGGAGCATTTGCATAATCTTCAACTGTTTTGTATTTTTGAAATAGTGTTTTTGTCAAACGATTAACACTGGCATCTGTTGTTTGAGCAGATAACATAACTGCTATCAATAGTTCTAATTCATTACTATGTTCTAATTCACATTTTGCATCTGGAAACATATTATCAAACTCATTGAGTATGTATTCCATTCTTTCATTCATTTTCATCTTTTTCCCACCATTTTAAGTCTTTTATACTTTGTTCTATTTCTTTTTTTGAAGTTTGTTGCATAGGTGCATATCTTTTCTTTACTCCATATTTAGCCCAATTATCTAATATTTTTTCTATGTATCTAAAGTTAATAACACCAGATTTAACCGATTCATTAAGTGCATCTAGAATCATTTGGTCATCATATCCCTGATTTTTAAAAGAATTAATAATTTCTAATTCCATTTGATTTAAACTTCTCCCAAAAGCATTTTCAAAGATAGAAACTAAATTCGCTTCTTTTTCTGGTTGAGACTGTTGTTCTAATAAAAGATCATACAATGGGTCCAGATGAAGTTGTCCTCGCTTTCTAGAAATGATATGCTTGTCTAATAAAGATAATAGTGTTTGATCAATTCTTTTTAAAGACATAGATGATAATTTAGATATATTTTGAGGATTAATAGGTTTCATTTGAATATCTTTCATTGTCATAATCAATAATAATACATAACACTCCTGATCTGTTATCTTCAATGATTTCGCTTTTATAATCAATAATTTTTTCCAATCTATACAATGATAATTTATTAATTCATCCATAACATACTCCTATTAAATCCCATGTCCAATCTTATATGCTTTTAAAAACGTTCCATCAGATATATCATAATATATATATATTAACTGGTTATCTTTTTGAACCTTTGTATAATAAACAAACTTATTATTTTCATAACCAATATCTAACTTATCAATATCCTTTGCAGTCACATCATTTTTGTATTTCTTTAAAATAGCATTTCTAACAGCTTTTTCATCAGCTATTTGACCTTGATAAGTATCAACAAGCTTTTTATCACAATCATATGCCACATATGATAAAACATCATTAATTTTCACTTTCAATATATAATAAAGCTTTTCTCCCCTATGTTCAGTAAAATAATTCATATACTCATAATGATTCGTTTCACAAATCTCATTTCTTATAACATCCAATTGGTGATTATATTGATAATATGGAACATGCACCCATAACATATAAAAAGAAGCAACTGCTAAAATAACAATTAAAAAAACTAAAATAATTTTAAATAAATGTTTCTTCATTATTATGCACCTCCAGTATAAATTATTATATAACAAAACAACTAAAAATCAAAACAAAAATGAAAAAGAGGCTGTAACGAAATAAAATAGGAATACAGTCCATCAAAAAAAGACAATGTTATCAGTATTATACTGATATGCATTGTCTTTTTTGATATAATTAGATTATGGAAAACAC